>JACDAK010000286.1 GCA_013695495.1 Blastocatellia bacterium
CGTCGCGAATGACCTCGCTCAGGCGGCGGTCTTTGAGTGCGAGATTCGCGCGCGAGAAGGCACGGACGCTCGCCGGGTTTGCAGCGATAATGCGGAGGGCGGGGTCGATCGCGATGAGAGGCTCACGCGAGGCATCAAGCAGACTTTGAAGTAAGACTTGCGGCATAAGAAGCGGGTGCCGGTTCTATTTGCAGCCCACAAACCGATAGCCGACACCTACAACGGTTTCGATCGAGCTGCCACAATCTCCCATCTTTTGTCGCAGCCGACGGATGTGGACGTCGAGCGTGCGGGTGTCGCCGAAATAACTATAACCCCAGACATTGTCGAGAAGCTGTTGCCGCGTCGCGACTCGGCCGGCGTTCTTAACGAGATGTTCGAGCAGGGCGAACTCCTTGCGTGTCAGGCGGACGTCGTCGCCGTCGGAAGAGACGCGCATGTCTTCGAAATCGACGCTCATTCGGTCGTCTTCATATTTGGGTGGCGATTCTTTCTCGGCTCGACGCAACACGGCACGGATGCGTGCCGTGACCTCTTTGACTGAAAAGGGCTTGGCGATGTAATCATCCGCTCCGAGTTCGAGCCCCGAGATCTTATCGCTCTCGGCAGCCTTTGCCGTGAGCATAATGATCGGCGTTTTTTCGGTCGAGGGTTCGCGCCGAAGCCTGCGGCAGAGTTCCATCCCGCTCATGCCGGGCAGCATCAGGTCGAGCAATATTAGGGCTGGCGCAGTTTTTTCTTCTAGCGCGAGCCGGAGCCCCTTTTCGCCCGATTCGGCGATGACGGCCCGGAAGCCTTCGCGTTTTAGGTTGTAGTGCAGGCTTTCAGCGATGTCTGCATCGTCCTCGATAATCAGTATTGTTTGAAGCATATTAAGACTCAGGTCGGAATGAAAGACCAAGTCTATGCCCCGCGGCTTACTGCGATGTTAACTATTTGTTACGGGAATGTTAAATAAAGCGGATCTGTCATTAAAGATCAAGATTCAGTGAGGCCGCCCGCTGTTCGTCTTTCGGTCTGATTATTTGCAGCAGCTTGCCGCAGTCAGGCGCGACCTCTGACCAGTGCTCGATATTCAGCGAGAGTTCAGCGAAAGCGGCGGTCGGCATCGTGTGAGTTTCGCCGGAGAGCATTCGAATTAACCCTTCGATGCCGGGATTATGGCCCACGAGCATTACTGACCCGAGCCCCTCCGGCAGCTCCGAAACTACCTGGCGTAGCGTCTGTGGGCTTGCTTCGTATACCCGATCGTCATATGAGATCTCGGTGTTTAGCCCAGCGGATTCGCGGATGAGCATCGCTGTATATAGAGCGCGTTTTGCGGGTGAGCTGATTATCTTGTCGGGCGCGATGCCCTTGCCAGCGAGGAGTTCACCCATAAAGGGCGCAGTGCTCAGGCCTCGGTCGTTTAGCGGGCGTTCGAAGTCGGAGATGTCGGGCGTGTCCCAACTCGACTTCGCATGGCGAAGTATGAAGAGTTTTTTCATTATGATCTTACGGCCGTTTAATGAACGGTGAGAGGCAGGGAGGAAACGTAGGATATGTTTTACTTCAGTTCACGGGGGATTTCAACCGCTGAGATGTCCAAAACGGCCGTTCGTTAAGTTAAGATAAGATTTTGAACCAAGTTCGCGATAATCGCAGTACGGAATGAACTCGTTAAATGCAGCATTGCTTGTGAACCTACTCGGCTTCAGCGTGGGGGTAGCCCTTTACGGGCTGCTTGCTGTGATGGTTGCGCGAAACCGCGGCGAGGAAACGCCGGGCAATGTTCGGACTCTGCTTTTTTTGACCGCGGGTCTAGGGCTGGTATGGAATCTCGGCGAGCTGTTCGTTTCTGTACAGCGCGATTTTGCGTTTGTGGCTGACTGGCCGTTTGTCACGGCAGCGGCGTATTCGGCACTCGGATTTCTTCCGTCGGTGGTAGTTCACTCCGCGCAGAATGAGTCTCGCGGAGCGTTTCGCCTCACATACGCGGCATATGCGCTGAGCACATTGGCAGGGGTTCTGCATTTTTACTCAGCGTTTTCGGGCTCTGCAACTCCGTCGATCTTGGCACTTGGGCTTCTCACCGCGGGGGCACTGACGCTTGCCGCGGTGCTGCTGTTCCTTAATTTTCGGAAGCGTATTGAGCAGCGCTCAGTCTGGGCGGCTGCGTTAATGGTGTTTGCGTTCTCGGCACTTCATCTTTCCGCAGAGGGCGAAGGGAACTCGTGGATAGTCGAACTGGCCGCGCATCAATCTTCGCTGCCGCTGGCGCTGGTCATTCTTTATCAGAACTATCGCTTCGCATTTGCGGATCTTTTCCTTAAGCGGGCGATCTCGCTGTTGCTTCTTTCATTGACTGCATTCGGCCTTTATATATTTGCGGCGGCGCCGTTGATTCGGCTGCATGACGATCATCCGTCGGACGACGTGCAGGCCGTGGGGGTGCTGCTGGCTTTCTGGATCGGTACTGCGCTCATTTACCCACTGTTGCATCGTCTCGCAGTCTGGATGGTTGATAAAGCAATACTTCGACGTGTTGATTACCAGGAGCTCGAGGCACAGGTCGCAAGCGATCTGGAGCGGCTGGACACAGCAGATCAGGTGCTAGATCACATTACGGTGTTGCTGACACGGGTGCTGACGGCTGGGCGTGCGGACTGGAGTGAAGAGGAGGCGTCTGACGAGCGCGTGTTGCCGGACAGTGCGGAGTTGGTGGTGCAAACCGCTGAGGCCCCGGTTTATCTGGTACGTGTGGGCGAGTTTCGCGGCGGCAGAAGGCTATTGTCCGATGAGACCGCGATGCTTCGGAGCGTTGCTGTGATCGCGGCGCGGCGCATTGATGCTCTGAGAGTCATTCATGAGCGCTGCGACCGCGAGTTTCGGGAACAGGAATTTTCGCGTCTTGCTGCAGAAGCTCATTTAACGGCATTGCGTTCGCAGATCAATCCGCACTTTCTTTTTAATGCGCTGACAACGATCGGCTACTTGATCCAAACTTCGCCGGATAAAGCTTTTGCAACGCTTCTTCATTTGACCAAGCTGCTTCGCGGAGTGCTTTCGACGACACGGGAATTTAGCACGCTTAATGACGAGCTGAAGCTGATAGAGAGCTATCTTGATATCGAACGGGCACGGTTTGAAGAGCGGCTGCGGGTTGAGATCGACGTGCCGGATCGGCTTCGTGAGATCTCGCTTCCGTCGCTGATCCTGCAGCCGCTGGTCGAGAATGCGATAAAGCACGGCATTTCAGAAAATAAGAACGGAGGAACGGTTCGCATAACGGCCGAGACGAGAGCGGGGGACAAGATAAGGCTAGCGGTTTTCGACACCGGGTCGTCGGACACGCATTCAAGCTCGGGGACCCCGGGGGTCGGGCTTAGTAACGTTCGCGGACGGCTCGCGTCGCATTATGGCAGCGGAGCAACTCTGACGCTGCGGAGCGTGAAAGGCGGGACGGAGGCGGAGATCATTCTCCCGGCCGTATGGTCGGCGGCAGTTGATCGTCGCATGAATCTGAAGGGCCCTGAGAGGATGGAACGATGAGCGACAAAATTCGTGTACTTATCGCCGATGACGAACGACCGGCGCGTGAATTCCTAAAGGCGTATCTCGCCGGGATAGCAGTGGTGGAGCTTGTGGCCGAGGCGGAGAACGGAACCCGGGCTGTAGAACTAATTCGTGAGCATCGTCCTGATCTGGCGATCTTAGATCTTC
Organism: Blastocatellia bacterium; assembly: GCA_013695495.1. Lineage (GTDB taxonomy): Bacteria > Acidobacteriota > Blastocatellia > Pyrinomonadales > Pyrinomonadaceae > OLB17. Next base: position 3,703 of record JACDAK010000286.1, read on the forward strand.
AGATGCCGGAGATGACAGGATTTGAAGTTGTGAGGGCATTGACGGAAGACGAACTGCCGTTAGTCGCGTTTGTCACCGCTTACGATGATCATGCGGTACGGGCTTTTGAGCTTAATGCGGTCGACTACCTGCTCAAACCTGTGGAACAGGATCGGCTGAATGCGACGATCGAACGGGCGATAGGCCGACTGAGCGAGCTGGACTGGCGCAGCGAAGAAGCTGAGAGGTTGAGCGATGCGGCGGAAACCTATGACGTTTCGAGCGGCGGGCTACTGGAGCGGATCCCCGTTAGAAAGCGTGAGGAGTTTCTGTTGATCCCGGTGGGGGAGGTCGCGTCGATCGTTGCCGACGGAGAGCTTTTGAAGATCACGACGGGCGAACGACAGAGCTTCACGATAAATTATCGGCTGAAGGACATCGAAACGCGGCTTGGACAGGAATTTGTGCGGTTGTCGCGCGGTTCGATCGTGAATTTGAACTTTGTTGATCGTCTGACTCCGGTGCCCGGCGGGACTTATGTTGTGAATCTCACGAATGGTGAAGAGCTGCAATCAAGCAGGATACAGTCGAAGTATTTGCGTTCCCGCTTGTTAAAGATATAAGCCATTCATTATTCGATTTGTGACATACGTCGGCCGAAATAAACCATTCATTAAAAAGTTGTTAACGTCCTTGAGAGACTCGATAGACTGCAGAATCGCGCTTGATGCGAAAAATACTATTATGAAGACGATCAATCTTGCTGTAATTATCTTATTGCTTTCGGTCTCTGCGTATGCACAGACGGGATCCATTTCGGGCCGGGTCACCTTCGGCACAGCCACTCCGCTTCACGGCGTTTCCGTCACGGTTCTGCAGACCCGGCAGACGGCTCAGACCGATCAAGATGGAAACTTTACTATCACGGGCGTGCTGCCGGGCCGATATACGCTTCTCGCACATTTGGACGGATTTTCAGATGTCACGCGGGTGGTGACAGTTACGAGCGGTGGAACGGCTACGGCCAATCTTCAGCTTGAGGTGCTTTCTCTTACCGAGCAGGTCACAGTAACGCTGTCGGGTGAGGAGCAATCCGTGTTCGATTCGTTTCAGACTGTGACTGCAGTGGGATCTACACGTATAACAGAAAAGGCTGCAACATCTATCGGAGAGGTGCTTGAGCACGAAGTCGGCGTCGCGAAACGCAGTTTCGGCCCCGGAACGGCGCGACCGGTCATTCGCGGTTTTGATGGAGACCGAGTTCTCGTTCTGCAGGATGGAGTTCGAGCAGGATCGCTCGGTTCGCAATCAGGCGATCATGGTGAGCCGGTCGATCCTCTTTCGGCTGAAAGGATCGAGGTGGTAAAAGGCCCCGCAACGCTTCTTTACGGCAGCAATGCTTTGGGCGGTGTGGTGAACGTTATCAGCCACCATGATAATCGTTTTCACGATGGTTTTCGAGGGTTCTTTACCGGAGTCGGCGGAACGGCTGATCGCCAGGCGGGTGCTGCAGGCGGTGTGGAGTATGGCGTCAATAACTGGATGTTGCGCGGCAGTTTGAGTGCCCAGCGCACGGGGGATTACAATACGCCGATCGGCCGGATCCCGAATTCGGCTTCGCGTTCAAACAACGGGTCGTTCGGTGCGGGCTATTTCGCAGACAAGGGGTTTTTCAGCGGAACTTACACGCTCGATATTCGCCGCTACGGCGTGCCTTTTGCGGCGGAGTTCCACGAACACGGGCATAAGCACGAAGGTGAAGAGCCTCACGAAGAGGAAGATGAAGAGATCGATCTGCGGCTTCGGCGGCATAACGTCCGCTTCACGGGCGGATTTCGCGACCTGACAAACTCGTTTCTCAGTGGCGTGAATTACAGCTTCGACTACACGAATTATCGCCACAAGGAAATCGAGATAGAAGACGGCATAGAAGAGGTTGGCACAATTTTCGACAACAAGATCTTTTCTTTTAGGTCTGTTTTTGAGCAGCAGCGTTATGGACGGCTAACCGGACGATTTGGAATTGAGGGACTGAACCGCACCTATCTGGTTGAAGGCGAGGAGCAGCTGATCGATGGCGAGGTCAAGCATAATTCGTTCTCAGTATTTGCCCTCGAAGAGCTTAACTATGGCCGGGTGAGGTTCCAGTTCGGCGGCCGAGTTGAGAACAATCGGTATCGACCCGAGAACCCTGACCTTCGTGATCGCAGCTTCACAGCCTTTTCGGGGGGGGCGGGCATCAACGTAGGGCTGTGGGAAGGCGGCGCATTCGTCATGAACTACACACATGCGAATCGTGCTCCTGCACTCGAAGAGCTTTATAATTTCGGGCCGCACATTGGGAACGTCACGTTCGAGATCGGTAACGAGAACCTGCGTCGCGAGACGGCGAACGGTGTCGACTTTTCGCTTCGGCATCAGACAGGACGGTTCCGATTCACCGGCGATGTTTACTACTATCACATCAGCGATTTCGTCTTTCTTGCTCCGCAAGACGAGGACGGGGACGGCGACGTCGACTTTGAGGACGGACTTCCGGTTGCTCGATTTGAGCAGGAAAACGCTAGATTCGTAGGTGCGGAGCTGAAGGCCGAGGCCACTTTCAATCGATACATCGGCGGATTCGTTGCCTTTGACGTGACACGTGCCCGCTTAACGGACAGCAATACTAATGTACCGCGGATACCGCCGGCTCGTGCACGGCTCGGGTTGGATCTTCGTTACGAACGATTGAGTGTGCGGCCGGAGGTCGTGATCGCTGCGGATCAGGATCGGATCTTCCCGCTGGAGACGCGAACGGAAGGATATGGGTTGTTCAACATTGCAGCTTCATACACGATCGGCCGTCAGCACTCGGCGCATATCTTTTCGATGAATGCTTATAACTTGACCAACAAGCTGTATCGAAATCACGTTAACTTTGTTAAAGACCTGATGCCGGAGATCGGCCGCGGCGTTCGCTTCGGCTACACGGTTCGATTTTTCTGATGCCCGATGGCACTCCTTGACCTCCGTTGAATTTGTTATAATCGGAAGACAAATTCAACGGAGGATTTTTATGCGCACGGAAGAAATGTCTTTTTCGACGGCTAATGGCAATACGACAGCCTACGTCGCCATGCCAGATGAAGCTGGAAGCAAAGCCGTTGTTTTGATACAGGAGTGGTGGGGCCTTAACGAGCATATCAAGGACGTCGCCAGGCGATATGCGAATGAGGGCTACGTAGCTATTGCTCCTGACCTGTATCGCGGGAAACTTGCCGCCGACCCTGAAGAAGCTGGGAAGATGATGGCGGATCTGCAGCTCGATGACGGACTGGACACGATAGCAAGATCCGTAAGTAAGGCACGCGAACAATACGGTATCGATACCTTCGCAGTCACGGGCTTCTGCATGGGCGGCACCTATGCGCTGAGGGCCGCCGCGACGTCAGATGATTTTGCGGCAGCGGCTCCGTTCTACGGTGACATCCCTGAAGAAGATGTGCTTAAGGGCTTGAGCACGCCCACACTCTTTGTTTCGGGCACGAAAGACGGGTGGATCAACCCCGAAAAGGTTGGCGAGCTGGAATCTGCTGCTGAAACGCACAACCTTCCGGTCGAAGTTTTGAAATACGAAGCGGACCACGCATTTTTCAATAACACGCGGCGGGAGGTTTACGACAAGGAAGCGGCTGGCGATGCCTGGAGCCGCGTTCTTGAGTTTTTTAGAAAGAGACTATAGTCCGGGGATAAGTTCGAAGTGCGAGTTTAACTCTGTAGTGAGCTCACGTCTTTCTTTTCTCTGACGTTTCCGTTCATACATCTGACGGTCTGCTGTTTCGATCGCCTCTTCAAGAGCCGTGATGTCGGTGAAATCCGTGAAACCCCATGAAACGGCGAGCGACACTGTTTCGGTTACCTCGCCGAGTTTCACGTTTCGCAAAATGCCTTCGAGCCGCGACATTCTGACCTCCGCCATTTCTGAGCTCATGCTGATCATTATCACGAAGAATTCATCCCCGCCCCACCGGTAGATCAGGTCTTCGCCGCGTATGATTTCTCGGATTCCGCGGACGACTGAGCGGATGGCCATATCTCCCGCAGTATGGCCAAAGCGGTCGTTGATCGTTTTGAGATCATCAATATCGAAGAAGCCGATACATCCCGAAACGGCAGATTCCTTCCCTGCATTCTTATGCACAAATCCATAGAAGGCGTGTCGCGTAAATGCCGCTGTCAGCGGGTCCTTATGTACGAGGTCTTCGAGCCGCTTTTGCGTGAGCCGAAGATCGTCATTAGCAGACTGGTAGTCGGTCAATACTTTTTCGAGCAGGACGATGACCATTCCGCAGCCGAGTGTCGTTTGCAGAACTAGGTCTAGTGTTGCGCTTAGGGCTGCGATCTCCGATGGGATCGAAACGTAGCCCCGTATTTGGAAAAGTGCGAAATATATAACGGAATGTACGGCGAGGATCGACAGCACGGTGCGCATCAGCCGCGAGCCGAAACTGACAGTCGAGAGCCGGTTCATCGCAAGAAAAGCTGCACCGAAAAAACATGCCATGAAGAGCGAATGGATGGCGTAAGCCTGCGCAAACTCGGCGGACACAAACGGCAGGCCAAGGGCGACGATCACTAAAGGTATGATCCACGATTCACTGCGGGCTTGGAGGGTGTAGGAGCCGTCGAGGCTGCGGCAGCCCGCGACCAGCATATAGCCGAACACGTACTGGCCGAAGAAGTAATAGGTGAACAGAAGCGCAGAGATCTGCGGCTGATCAAAGGCCAATCGCAGGCAAATGAGGGCGAAGGAGAGCGAAAGCCACGACACAGTCCAATACTTCAGCGACGTCAATTTTAGCGAACGTCCAAGGAAAAGCGAGAGAACGGTGAGCAGGAACACACCATTCAACTGAATGATCAGGCTAACTTTCGAATCCATTTGTTAAGCTGTGTAAGGCTAGGTGTTGCTGATTCGGGCGTGAATGTAATAGCTTTCGCGTGGGAGTGCAGTAAAACAATGTTATTACGGTACGCGGGAATTGTCTACATTTTTTTTAGGATGGCGTCGAGTTCTTCGGGGGTGGGTAGCGATGTTCGGGCCCCTACTGCGCGGCATTTTAGGGCGGCGACTGCATTTCCCATGCGCGCCGATTCTTTGAGCGATTCGCCTTTGAGTATGCCTGCCAGTAGACCTGTACGGAACGAGTCGCCCGCGCCGGTCGTATCTTTACACCCGCCCGGGACGGGGAACCCGGGGGTCAGGATGAAGTCGCCTTTTACGTATAGAAGCGACCCCCGCTCGCCGAGAGTAACACCGGCGACGGCGGAGCCTGCATTTTGTGCGAGCGCGGCGAGGGACTCGCGTTCGTCGTTAACGCCGGTGTATGAGCGGGCGAAATCCGAAGATGCGATAAGGACATCTACTAGCGGAAGCAGGCGGTCGACGCCTTCAAACGTACGGTCTATGTCGATCGAAACGACGGTCCCTGTATTTCTAGCTGCCTGTGCGAGCCGAATGCAGGCGCTTGTGTCATGCGGCGTAAAATGAAGCACCTGGCAATCTTCGGCCAGGGCCGGGTCGACCTCATCTTCGCGGTATCCGAGCTTTTCGTCACGCTGCCATATCACCGTACGTTCGCCGGTGCGTTCGTCGATGATTATGAACGCGATCTGCGTTTTTGCACCTTTGATCTGCTCGGCCGCGGAAACATCCACGCCCTCTTTTGTAAGGCTTTCAAGGCCTAAGTGACCGGCATCGTCGTCGCCGAACCGGCCCACGTACGAGGTTCGAAAGCCGAGGCGGCTGAGTCCGGCTAATGTGGTTGCCACCTCGCCGCCCGGCGCACGTGTGTAGGTCAAAAGTTCGACCTTCGAATTGAATGCTGGGTAATTGGGAACCTGGATAAGGAAGTCCACGGCGTTGGTCCCAAATCCGGTCACGTTGAACTTCCGGTCTTTTGGCAGCGATATCGGAAAGTGCATTTGAAAAGTTTGTAAAAACGAAAACGAATCAATAGAATCAGAGTGAACCACAAATCATGATTTTTGCCCGGGGGTTTTAACCGGTTGATTTGTAATCTATAAAATTTCCGGAGAAAAGAAAAAATGCCTACATCGATTTGTCCAGAATGCGAAGAAGAAG
>JACDAK010000340.1 GCA_013695495.1 Blastocatellia bacterium
TTCAATCTTCTACTCTTTGCCTCTAAAGCGGACATCTCATTTGCTACTTAATCAGGACATATAATGTGCTAGCTACATGCACTCATTTTATTGTTGTTATAATCGGATTATTGTGTTAAAACCTTTCTCTAGTTAGTTTCCTGCACCCGTACGTATTCAATTAAAGGAAGTAAAACAATTTGATCGTCGAATTAGAAGCCGATGCTACGCTCGGTGTGCGTGTTCTCAAAAGTGCCGTCATCTTCGCCGGAGATTACTTAAACAAGCTCACGGGCGAGCAGATCGAACGCGAATGCAAGAGTAAACTCGCGGCTGGGTACACTGAGATCGTAGTCAACTTTTCTAGTACAGAGATCGTCAACAGCATCGGCGTATCGATCCTGCTGGGCGTTATTGACTCTGCCGCCAGCTCCGGCGCGCGCGTCGTGTTCTCTGATGTGAATGAAGACACGGTAGAATTATTCGAAATGCTGGGAATCACAAAGCACGTAGACATACGGGAATGGTAAAGATCGGAGAGTTCAAAAACCCCGACATCCAGGGGATGTCTGAGAATCGGAAGAAGCTGATCCATACGTTTGGTGCGCTCGCCGAACTCGGTCAGGAGATCTCGTATCGTCAGAACTTCCAGGAAACCGTTCGCATCTCGCTGCACCTGCTTCTCGGCTCACTCGCGATCATGCGCGGCGGCGTCGCCCGATTCTCACGTTTCGGACACGAGCTAAACATGATAGCCGCACGCGGCATGGGCGACGACTTCCCATTGGCGCTTTCACTGTGCTCCGAAGACGAGCGGCAGTTCGTGAACGCCGGAACCTTCCCGATTGAGAATCTCGATGGCAAGGTCCTTCCGTTTTTCCAGGTCTATGACCACAGCCTGGAACGCTCGCGGATCGAGCTGGTGATGCCCCTTGTTAACCGTGACGAGATCGTCGGAAGCGTATTCCTCGGTGAAAAGGCGAGCGGCGAACCGTATACCAGTCATGACAAGGACATCATTTCGGCTATGGGCCGGCACATCGGGGTCGCCATCGCGCAACGCAATCTGATGGCGGAACTGGAACGGCGTGTCGAAGAGAACCGGCGGCTCTACGAAAATCTACGCACTACGTACAAAGACACTGTTCAGGCATTCGCAGCCGCCATCGACCGTAAAGATAAATACACGGAAGGACACTCTGTCAGGGTCGGCAAGTATTCTGAGATCATCGGCAGCGAACTCGGGTGGGGTACAGACGAGGTCGAAGGATCGGCGGTGGCCGGATATCTTCACGACATCGGCAAGATCACTGTCGAACGTAAGATCATTAACGCACCATATAGGATCAACGCAAAAGAATCATCAGAGCTGAACAAACACCCCGGTGTAGGTTATGAGATCCTCATGCCGATCCATCATCCTTATGCGGACGTGCCGCTCGCCGCCAAATATCACCACGAACGTATCGACGGCAGAGGATATCCGGACGGACTCTATGATCAAGAGATCCCGTACATCGCAAAGGTCGTAAACCTTGCAGATTCGTTCGATGCGATGACAACAGATCGGCCCTATAAGCGCCGTCGGCCCGTGAATGACGTATTTGCAGACTTGCAGCGAAACGCCGGTAAACAGTTCGCACCGGAGATCGTCACGGCTTTCTTTAAAGGAATGTTAAAGGAATTGAGCGGCGAAACGAAAGAACGCCGGTTTCGCAAGCTCTTGGGCCGCGAATACATGGAGACCGAAGGGCTCGCAACAACCCTGCGAAAAACGCTAAACGAAATGGCCCCGACCTCTCCGCTGACCTATGTGCGTCATGGCTGATCAGGCTCTCTAGCGGCCTCTTTGATTTTCTCGACACGGTTTTTCAGTTCAAGATAACCGGCAATACGCAGCACGACGAAGACGATTCCCGTCGTTCCGACCGCGACGACGTAGCGCTCAAGGCCCACGAGTGTGCCGATCGCCGCCGTTGTGATGATACCCGCTGCCGTAGTCAAACCTTCGACATTGGTAACGTTACGGTTGAAAATTATCATTCCGGCGCCCAGGAAACTGATGCCGGTCACGATCGCCCCAACCAGATTAGCCGCGTCAAATCGCGCATGGTCGCCGTAAACTCGAAACGATACGGCCATATGCTCCCCGATCACCACAAAGAGGACGGCGCTGATTCCCACAAGTATGTGTGTTCGCAAACCCGCAGCTTTTCCAGAGGTCTCGCGTTCCCAGCCGAGTATTCCCGAAAGGGCCACGCCGACAAGGACACGTATGATGATATCTAGATCCGATTCGTACATTGCCTATTTCTCTTCGGTCAGGATAGCGACAAATTTTTTTGCCGCCAATGACAAATTCCGATCCGTTCGATAGATTACACCGACCGGCCGCACCCAATTCTTTTCAGCCAGCCGGATAACAACGAGTTGGCCGGCGCGACGCTCCTCCGCGACGGCGGGCTCCGGCACTATCGCCATCCCGAAGCCGACCTCGACGGCTCGCTTGATCGTCTCAATATTATCAAACTCCGCCACCTTTTTTACCTCGGTGTCCTTGTCCTTCAGTATCTTGTCAGTGGCCTTTCTCGTAGGCGTATCGCGTTCAAAAAGGACGAAATCCATCCCGTGGAGCTCCCTGGTTCTTACCACATCCCGTTTAGCAAACCGGTGCTGCGGATGACATATGAGCACAAGTTCGTTGGCGGGCATTTGTACGATCGCTAAGCCGCGACGCGGTTCAGGGAATGCCAAAATACCGAGTTCTACCACATTGCCGAGAACGTCACGAACAACCCGCGTGGTCCTTGAATATTCCAGATCGATCTTCGCCGCGGGATACTTGGTCATGAATTCTGTGACCTTGTTCGGCAGTTCGTGAAGCCCGACGCTATAG
>JACDAK010000357.1 GCA_013695495.1 Blastocatellia bacterium
ACGATGTGGTTCATCACAAATGACCGCATGACGGCCGCCTTCGGCATAGTAAAATAAGCGGTTTCTCCGTTGCGAAGCGTCCAGTTCTGATAAAAGACGTCGTCGGGACTGTTTCGAAGGGTGTCAAGAGCTTCGGTGACGGTCTTATCGAAGAATTCGACAAGCTCTTCGGTTGTCCTCGGTTCCAACGGCGTGTAATCCATCTTTTCGAAATCGAGCTCAGTGTGCTGGAGTGTCGCGGGCGTCCAGCCGAACATTTCTGCTACGTGGACGGCGAGGCGGCCAAAGGTCATCGATTTCTCGTGCGGCTTCCAGTCGAATTTCTCTGGCGGGATGCGTTCTAGGCATTTACGGGCGACGGCCGCCTCCTGTTCCATTTCTGCCATCAAAATCGATCCGAGCGTGGCCGGGCCCGATGCTGCACTTGTACTCATACTCATATCATTTATCTCCTCGGTGAAAATTTAGGAGGGAAATATATCACGAGCGTTGCAGCTGTGCAACATGAAACGGCAATAATTTCACGAAGACCTAGCCTTTCAACAATTGCTTAGCGATCACAAGACGCTGGATCTCGCTGGTGCCTTCACCGATAGTACATAGTTTTGAGTCGCGCCAGTATTTTTCCGCAGGATAGTCTTTCGTATAGCCGTATCCGCCGTGGATCTGCACCGATTCTTCCGCAACGCGAACTGCGACCTCAGAGGCGTAGAGCTTGGCCATCGCGGACTGCTGCGTGACTGTGCGGCCGGCGTCTTTTGATGCTGCTGCCTGGAGGGTGAGTAGACGGGCACATTCGATCTGGGTCGCCATATCTGCAAGCTTGAACTGGGTCGCTTGAAAGGCGCTGATCGGCTTACCAAACTGCTGCCGTTCTTTGGAGTAACTGATCGCCGCTTCGTAGGCACCTTGTGCGATGCCGACTGAGAGGGCGGCGATGGAGATGCGTCCGCCATCTAGGATCTGCATTGCCTGGACGAAGCCTTCGCCTTCATTACCGAGCAGATTTTCCCGGGGGGCAAAGCAGTCTTCGAACACCACAGAGGCTGTTTCGGAAGCACGCATGCCGAGCTTGTTCTCTTTCTTGTCCGACCGGAAGCCCTCCATCGACTTGTCGAAGACAAAGGCCGAAATGCCGCGGTTTCCTTTTTCTTTGTCGGTGACGGCCACCGCGACGAGTGTTTCGCAGGCGATAGCGTGAGTGATGAAATTTTTTGAGCCGTTGACGATCCATCCGCCGTCTTTCGCTACGGCATTCGTGCGGGTGCCTGAGGCGTCAGAGCCGGCTTGCGATTCTGTCAGGCCCCATGCGCCGAATGATTCACCGCGGACCAGTGGAACGAGATATTTCTGCTTCTGCTCTTCGCTGCCGAACACGTACAGGTGGTTTGAGCAAAGCGAATTGTGAGCAGCGACTGAAAGACCCACCGATCCACAGACGCGTCCGAGTTCCTCTATAATGGTGGCATATTCGACGTAGCCCATCGCGGAGCCGCCGTATTCCTCGGGGAAGAGGACGCCCATTAGGCCGAGTTCGGCGAGCTTCGGTCGCAGTTCGACCGGGAAATGCTGAGCTTCGTCCCATTCCATTACGTGGGGACGAATTTCGCTTTCCGCGAATTCACGAATGCTGTATTTGATCTGAGTTTGTTCTTCGTTTAGTTCAAAGTTCATGAGGTTATAATTAAGTATTATGGTGGCATAACGCAGCGTTCCGGGCAAGCTTTGAGCGATGCATCTTGGGACACATCTTTGCTGCGGCGAAGAACATCTTAGTCGGAATGGATAGCTCTATGCTTTTGATTAGTTCAAACGAGGGAATTGCGGAACTTTTGAGGTCCGCAAAGACGCTGGCGATCTTGGGCATCAAGCCGGAGACGCACAGTTTTCAGCCCGCGTTCTACGTTTCGGATTATATGCAAAAGGTCGGGTACAACGTCGTGCCGGTGCCGGTTTATTACCCGGATGTGACGACCATACTGGGCGTTCCGGTGAGACGGAAGGTGGCGGAGATTGAAGAACCCGTGGATATGGTCGTTGTGTTTCGGCGGCCGGGAGATATTCCTCCGCATTTGGAAGATATCATTGCGGCGAAGCCGAGTTCGGTTTGGTTTCAGTCCGGCATAAGGAACGATGCGGCAGCCCGGGTTCTGGCGGGTGCGGGGATCAAAGTGGTTCAGGACAAATGCATAATGGTGGAGCATCGAACGCTGATCCGCTAGGCCTTTTTCATTAAGTTGCTGACCTCGTCGGGAGAAAGCCGGCGGTAGCCGCCTACGCGGAGCATCGCAGGGTTCAGATCGCCGATCTTGATGCGGCGTAGCTTAACGACCGAGTGGCCGATCGTGTCGAACATCTTTCGTATCTGCTGGTTGTGCCCCTCGAAAAGTGTGACCTCATACCAGCCATTCTTGTCGGTCGGTTTTAGCGTCTTGATCTCAGCCGGTGCGGTTTTGAATCCATCTTCCAGAACCACGCCCCGCGAGAGTTTGCGAATTGCGACGTCGGTGGGGAGTCCTTTCACCTTAACTTCATATACCTTCGGGATCTTTCGCGAACGCGTCATCTTGTTCGTGAAGTCGCCGTCATTCGTGAGGATGATCAGCCCCTCGGTGTTGTAGTCGAGGCGGCCGACGGGGATGAGGCGGCCGAAGCCTTTAACGAGATCGGTCACGAGCTTTCTGCCTTCGGGGTCGGAGACGCTCGACAAATATCCCTTCGGTTTGTTTACCAGGACGTAAACATTTTCGCGGCCGGAGATCAGCGGATTGATCAGCTTGCCGCGAACTTTAATGTGATCCTTTTCAGGGTCGGCCTTGGTGCCGAGTTCTATGACGATCTCGCCGTTAACGGTAACCTCGCCGTTCTTCATCAGTTCTTCGGCTGCCCGCCGTGAAGCGACGCCCGCCTGGGCGATCAATTTTTGTAAGCGTTCCTGCATTGATGAGAGTTTAACTTATCGGCCCGGTGCTTTCATCTTCGAGTTTTTTCAAATCCTGAGTGGAAGGCATTTGCTTATACATAAACGCGGTAAGTTCGAAGGCGATGTCGGACGTAAACTCGCGCACTGTACCTGCAAATAAGGAACACCTGATCAGCTCGCCTTCCTTCGTTTCAAGCTGTAGCGACCACACAGGGTCGCCATCGGAGTCGTAATCTTCTAAGACCGAATAGCCTTTGACTTCATCGAACGTGAATACGCGTGTGTTCCTGCCGCCGAGTCCGCTTTGGTGGAGTGTCAAAGTTTCGGTGTTTCTGTCGATCTTGATGACGGTGAGAGGCGAGGTGTAGATGACCCACGTTCCTGCGGCAACCGCGCAGGTGCCGAGCAGGATGTGTGCAGCCATCACCCAAAAAGACATCTCGTCAAAATTGTTGTAGCCTCCGGAGGCACCGTAAACGAAAAGAGCTCCGACGACGATGAAAAATGAACCGAAAAGCCACATTATGCCCGGCGATTCGCGGACGGTGAGGATTGTCGGGGTGCGTTCGATCTTCATTGCACGAGGTCTTCGAAGTCTTCGATTGAGGGAAGTTCTGAAAGGTCGCGCAAGCCGAAACGGACGAGAAACTCCCTTGAGGTTCCGTATTGCATTGGACGGCCGACGGTCTCTTTATGGCCCTTGGTAACGATGAGGCGCTTTTCGAGCAAGGTCTTAATCGCGGAGGCGGATTGAACGCCGCGGATATCGAGAATTTCGGGAATCGTGACCGGCTGTTTGTAGGCGATGACGGCTAAGGTTTCGAGTGCCGCGAGCGAGAGTTTTGCGGAGGGTTTGGTGCGAAGGAACTTTCGAACTGTTTCGTGGAGTTCCGTTCGGGTTGCGAGCTGCCAGCCACCGGCGATCTCCCTAAGCTGGAGCCCGCTTTCGCGGTCGTCGTATTCGGAGAGGAGAGCTTCGACGGCTGCCTCAACCGCGTCGCGTTCTTCTTCGAGGATCTCGGCGAGTGTGCGAACGGTGATGGGCTCATCGGCGACGAAGACGAGTGCCTCGACCATCGCCATCAACTCGCCGGTGCTGCGAACTTGCCGCTCTTCTGACTGCTGTTCTGTCTGAGTTTCCATATGGACGTGCGAATTTCTTTTCTACGCCGAGGTCTTCCGCAAGATTATATCGCCAAACGTATTTTTCTGAATGACGTTGACGCCTTCGGTTCGGACGATCTCGAGCACGGCGATGAATGCGGTCACGAGTTCGCGATGGCTGTGCATTTCTTCGAAGAACTCGAGCAGCTTTAGCTCGGGCTGTTCGGAGATTCGCCGCTTGATGGTCCTAATCATGTCGGCGAGCGATATCTCTTCGCGTTCGATCTCCATCGCGATCTCTTCTTTGTGGCGGGAGAGGATCTTTTGGAAGACGGTGATGAGGTCGAAAACGGTGGCGCTTACCTCGGCGTTGTTGTCATCGGATTCAATCGGGCCGCGGGTAAAGACGGCTTGCTCGATCGTCAATCGTTCATAGAGCATTTCGGCGGCGGACTTGTATTTTTCGTATTCAAGCAGCCGGTCGACCAATTCTTGCCGCGGGTCTTCGATCTCTTCCTCGCCGGCGGCGAGTGGGTCGCGGGG
>JACDAK010000361.1 GCA_013695495.1 Blastocatellia bacterium
GATCGTGGACGCCGCCTCAGCTCCAACAAGCTCCTCAAGGCTGTTGATCGCCTCTATTGCCTTCCCGCGGTTCGTTGCTACAACAACACCCTTCCCGGCGGCCAAACCGTCCGCTTTGATTACGACCGGTTCATTCTCATTCCCAAATTCCCCGGCAATAAGAACATCGACAGCCTCCCGCGTCGATTCGACCGTCCGATATGCAGCCGTCGGTATGTCGTGGCGCATCATAAAATCCTTCGCGAACGACTTGCTCGCCTCAAGCCGCGCCGCCGCTTTCGAAGCTCCCACGATCTTCATCCCGCGCGCCTCAAATTCGTCGACTATCCCTAGCGCAAGCGAGGTCTCGCCGCCCACAAATGTCAGATCTATCGAGTTCAGCTGGGCAAAGTCTGCAAGGGCAACGATGTCATCCGGCCTGATCTCAACTATTTCAGCGATCGCTGCGATCCCCGCGTTCCCGTTCGCGCAGTACAGTTTTGCTACTTTCGAACTTCGTGAAAATGTATGACAGAGCGCATGTTCACGCCCTCCGGATCCGATAACAAGAACGTTCATTTTTTTAACTCTCGGGCAGTGCTACAACGCGTAACATTCCATTCACTTGACACTGAAAGTCAATAGTTATAAGGTCGCAAATAGCTTTTAATTTTCTCCCGCTACTGATTTAAAGTGATCTTTCAATCCAATTTACTACGAAAACTACCGATCTTCGAACACGTAGTGCTCTTTGCGTAACGGCCTTGGCGAATCGTTGCATTGGATTTCCCGGTATATTGATCGTTTTATAATCAGTCTCTCGCGTACGAGTATAAGGAAGTGATGGTTATGTCACAGATTGAATTGGAAGGTGTCGCCTCCCCGGAACACCAAAGCGACGAAACCGACAGCGAATTCGAAGATAGATCGATCCTGTGCATCGACTGCAATCACGACTTTATCTGGACGGTCGGTGAGCAGGTATTTTTCCGTGATAAGCAACTCCTCAATCCGCCGAAAAGATGTAAAGACTGCAAACAGGCCAAGAATGAACGCCTCGCAGCAATAGCGGCCGCTCAAGCATCAGGTATCAAACAGCGTATTGAAGTCGCCGTAAACTGTGCGGAGTGTCAGGAATCCACCACTGTGCCGTTCTACCCCTCGCAGGGTCGCCCCGTGTACTGCCGTTCGTGCTTCATCAAGTCCAATCCTTCGGTTCTCAACGGCAGCAGCACTTCGCACGGCTAACCCCCTACATGAACGTTGGGTCTAAGCTCAGGATCAGGCTCTGCCTGCCTCAATATTTCGCGCGTAACCGGTGCCGTGTCGCCCTCGCCAAATAAAATATACCGCGCGAGATACATTATTGGGTTCCCCTCGCTCCAACCGAAATAGACATGTGGGATCTTCCCTGTACGGTCCCGAAGGTGCAGCAGAAGCCCCGCTATCGCGTTCGGCACCGCTGGAGACTCGGTCCGCAAGATCTTATATCCCTCCAAATCAATTCCCCGTATCTTGAGCCGGCCGGTAAATTCCGAAGCATCGCCAAGTTCCACCTCGAAAAACACCACCGGATCCGTAGCCGGAATGTGGTTATCGATTCGCTTCTCATGCTCCTTGAACCGATATTCGCCGACATTCCCAACCTCTCTGCGGTTCGTAACGATTCGTATCTCACCCTCGGCGATCTCCTCGATAAACTCCAACGCCTTTGCATCGAACTCGATCCTGTCTACTCGAACTTCCGTCGTCCGCAGTGCTCGCGAAACAAAGGATGAAAGAATGATCGCTAAAATAAAGATTCCCGCAATCTGAATACCTCGCGGCTGCGCATAGATATTAACAGACGTCGTAAAGATGAAGATCAATGTGATCGCCAGGAACCCTACCCATTTGCGTTCCCCCTTCCGCCTCGTTGATACCGTTACGGCAAATGCCGCCGACGTCATTAGCATCAAAACGCCCGTCGCATATGCCCCGCCCTGCGAGTTAACATCCGCATCAAACAGTATCGTGACAAAAAAGCACACCGCGATCAGCACCAGCACAAGCGGCCGCGTTGCCCTCGCCCAATCCGGCGCCATTCCATATCGGGGAAGATATCGTGGCACAATGTTTAGCAATCCGGCCATCGCCGACGCTCCCGCAAACCAAAGTATCGCGATCGTGGAAAGGTCGTACACCGTGCCGAATCCAGGGCCCAGCATTTCATGCGTCAGATACGAGATCGCACGCCCATTCGCCTTCCCACCCGCCAGAATCTCTTCATATGGCACCAGCAGTGTCGTGATAATGCTGCTGCCGATCAGAAACACGCTCATTATCCCGGCAGCCCCGGTAAGCAGCTTTTTACCGTTCATGATCCTGCCCCGGATGAACCGCTCGACATCGGGCGGAACGGTCGGATCATCAACTTGCGAAATGTGCAGAACCTCGCTTGTCTCGCGCTCGGGTTCCGGCACATCACTCTTTACGAGCGGCATAACAACAACGCCTGTCTCAAATCCCGAGAGCCCTAGCGCCAGGCGCGGAAAAACCATCAGCGAGGCCACCACCAGCATTATCACGCTTCCGTTCACCTGGGGATGAACCCAGATCAGTGCCTGCCAATTTGCGATGATTTCCGGACGGACAAAAACGATGTGGTAAAAACCGGTGACGATCGTCACCATGTTCAAGGCTAGAAATACAACTACTATCGCCACCGCCAGGCCGATCACCTCGCTAAATCCCCGAAGAAAGACAGCACCTAGCAGCGTGATAAGCACCAACGTAACGATCACTCTGTGATTCAGAAACTGTAAGTTGTGCTCAACGAACGGATTTTCGATGATGTGCGCAGTTGCATCGGCCGCAGACAGCGTAATGGTGATGATAAAACTCGTCGCTACGAAGCCGAGTAGGACCAGGACGAACATCTTCCCCTTCCAGCGGGATAGCAACCGCTCAAGCATCGAGATCGACCCATCACCGTGCGGGCTCTCTTCCGCGACCCGCCGATACATCGGCAGCGCTCCAAAAAGCGTCAGCAGAACGAGTACGATCGTCGCAAACGGCGACAAAGCCCCAGCCGCCAGCAACGCAATGCCGGGCTGGTATCCAAGGGTCGAAAAGTAGTCAACCCCCGTAAGGCACATTACCTTCCACCAAGTATGTTGCGGGTGCTTTCCCGGAACCTCGTGCGGGCCCTTCGGCGCATCAACGTTTTGGAGAAGCCATCGCCGGACTCCACCCAGCTTTTGTGTCATTATTCCCCGATCCGCGCGGCACCATACCCGCGGTAATGCATAAATACTAGATCAGCAAAATTACCGAACAAGCGCTTGAACAGCGCCGCCGCAAATCGTGAGTTTACTCTTATTCTGGATAACGTCAAGACAGGAGAGGGGTACTAAAAACGAAAAGCGGGGCGACGTCTCCCACACCGTCGCCCCTATTTTGGTCACAAGTCCTCACCCCTCGTGACCGGATGTTCACCGGGGAGGTGAACACTAACGATTATGCACATACTTTCCGTAAATGCAACAACTTTTTTCTCACCTTAGCTTAATAGAGGGAATAGTTGATCCAGGGGTTGAGGAATTCTTCGATGGTAAGTACCCCTACCAAAACGGTCGTGCCACCCCCAAAAGCCTCTATATAGAGGCTGTAATCACCCGGCGGCGTTTCCGGCGCAATCGCAACTTCAAAGCGCAGAACCGAAAGATTTTCATCCCTACTGTGTTCCACGATTGATCCCGCCGCCACCGAGATCAGTCCCGACGTTGATCCGATCCTGACGCTCTCAGCGTCAAGCCGGCTTCCGCCAATGAACAGCGAGTAGCTCCGGCCCGCATTTAACCTAACCGCCACTCGCGACAACTGCGAGTTGAACCCGATGAATTGAACATCCGGAG
>JACDAK010000014.1 GCA_013695495.1 Blastocatellia bacterium
CGCGAAGGCACCGACTGCACGATCGTCGCTCGTTCGATGACCGTTCCGCTCGCGTTAGAGGCAGCGGAGAAAATGAAGGAGGAGTATGACGTTTCGGTCGAGGTTATCGACCCGAGAACGATCAAGCCTCTCGACGTCGACACGATCATCAATTCGGTTAAGAAAACGAATCGACTGGTGGTGGCGGAGGAATCGCATTACTTTGCCTCGGTCGGTGCGGAGATCTCGCATACGGTGATGGAACACGCATTCGATTACCTCGACGCACCCGTTAAGCGTATCTCGTGCGCAGAGGCTCCGATGCCGTACGCTCGCAATCTTGAGGTTCTCGCCTTGCCCGATGTTGATAAGATCGTCGCTGCGGTGAAGGAAGTTTGTTACTTATAGCGGGTTATGGATATGAAATTCAAAGTAATCGTTCACGATGCCAAAGAAGGCGGTTACTGGGCAGAGGTTCCGGTCATTCCAGGATGTGCCACGGAAGGCGATTCTTTCGAGGAAATGTTGGAGAATCTATACGAAGCAGTTAAAGGGTGCCTCTCTATCGTTCGCTGACCCCGATTGTACGAAGAACATATGGCTGAAAAATTTTTAATGCCGAAGCTTTCCCCGACTATGGAAGAAGGGCAGATCGCGCGATGGGTCATCAACGAGGGCGACAAGTTTGACGCGAACGAGACTCTTGCCGAAGTTGACACTGACAAGGCAACGATGGAAATGACTGCGCTCGGCAGCGGCACCTTGCTTAAGATCATTAAAGGCGAGGGTGAATCGGCAGCGCTGGGCGAGGCTATCGCGATCATCGGCGACGAAGGCGAAGACGTATCGGCACTTCTTGAAGAGATCGCGTCGGATAGTAGCAGTGAACAAAAAGCGTCTGAAGCAAAAGCCGGGTCCAACGGCAGCAATGGTAAGCCTACCGAATCCGTCACGATCGAGAAGCCCGGCGAACAGGAACTTAAGAAAGCATCGGCGGAAACTCCAGAACCGCAGGTCACCGGTGAGAGCAAGCCGGAGCGGCAAGAGGCGAGCGGTAACGGGCGAATGATCGTTTCGCCGATAGCGGCGCGTATGGCTGCGGATAACGGCATTGACCTGCGTTCGCTGCAGGGGTCCGGCCCGGGCGGGCGGATCATCAAACGCGATATTGAGACTGCAATGGAGCGCGGCCCGGCTGCCGGGAAGGCCGAAGCGAAGCCGTTCACGCCGTCAACGCAGGTCGGTGCTTCGGGATATCGCGACGAGCCTACCTCGAAGATGCGTCGCGTTATCGCTAAGCGGCTGACCGAATCGATCGGGCCGGTCCCGACGTTTTATCTCACCGTCGAGATCGAAATGGACAACGTCCTCTCAGTGCGAAAACAGGTGAACGATCAAATGCCGGATGATGGAAAGATCAGCGTTAATGATTACATTATCAAATCGGCAGCGATGGCGTTGACGCGGCATCCGTGGGTGAATGCTTCGTATCAGGACGACAACGTGCGGCTCTACGAGCAGGCGGACATCGGTGTTGCCGTGGCGATTGACGAAGGGCTCATCACGCCCGTTGTTCGCGGCGCAAATCTCAAGGGATTGTCTGAGATCGCGGCAGAGGTCAAGGACCTTGCGGGAAAGGCAAGGGACCGCAAAATGCAGCCTGAGCAATACACCGGAGCGACGTTCTCTATAAGCAATTTAGGGATGATGGGGATCAAGGAATTCACGGCGATCATCAATCCGCCCGAGGGGGCGATCATTGCTGTCGGGGGTGCCGAGCCGACCCCCGTTGTGCGAAATGGCGAGGTCGTCATTCGGTCGATGATGCACGTTACAATGTCGTGCGATCACCGGGTTATCGACGGTGCCACCGGTGCAAAGTTTCTTCAGACGTTCAAGCAAATGTTGGAGCAACCCGCGATGATGCTGCTTTAGGATCGAAAATTAAGGAGTGCGTTTTGGACGATCGGCCTACAAAATCGACGGCCTCAGCGCACGCCGCCCTGCTTGCGGTTCAAGGTTTCTTCGGGGCTCTGCCGGTCATCGGCAAAGTCGTTCTCGCAACACTCCCGCCTATCGCTCTCGTCGGGTTCAGGGTCGGTATAACGGCGCTCATCCTGGTTGCCGTTCAAGCTTATCGGCGCCGCGTATGGCTCAAAGAACGCAGCGATTACTGGCGGTTGGCTGTCCTCAGCATCTTCGGCGTTACGCTCAACCAGATCCTTTTCATCGGAGGCCTCTCTCTCACAAAAGCGTCCAATACTTCGTTACTAGCCGTGACGATCCCCATCTTCACGCTCCTCATAGGCGCCGTCACAGGCACGGAACCACTGCGCCTCATAAAATCGATCGGCATCGCTCTCGCAGCTATCGGCGTTATCATCTTGATCGACCCGCGTAACGCCTCATTCTCCTCCGACACGACCCTCGGCGACATCCTTATCATTCTCAATTCTCTTTCATACGGCATTTATGTTGCTACCTCAAAGCAGGTGATCACACGCAATGGTGCATTCCGCTCAATGATGTGGATCTTCATTTTCGCGAGCATCATCTGCGTTCCGATCGGAGCGGTAAGCTTGTCGGCTATCGACATCTCGGCCGTAAGTTCTTACATCTGGTGGCTGGTTCTTTATATCGCGATCGCCGCAACAGCAGGGCCGTATCTTCTGAATGCATTCGCAATTGCAAAGGTCGAAGCCTCAACTGTGGCTGTCTACATCTATCTGCAGCCGATCATCGGGTTCCTTTTGGCTGCCTTTTTTCTCGGCGAAAGCTTTGGTATCAGCTTCTGGATCGCGGTGATCGCCGTATTCGCCGGAGTTTTTCTCGCCACTCGTCCCATCCGCAGAGCAGACCATCCCAAAATATGAACGAAATTTTTCCGGCGAATGAAACCTTGAACGACCGAAAGCGTAAATCAAGCATCTAATCGCTTGTATGCCGACGCAAATTACGCAAACTGATGATCAGGAAACTGGACGCTCGACCCTCCGAGTCGAAGGCGAAATGTTGATCGACGATGCACTGGTACTCGAAAGAATAGCGACCGGGATTCTAGAAGAGATTGGTCGTACAGTGTCTATCGACATCGCTGATCTCGATTTCCTCGACAGCGATTCAGCTCCGATCTTAATGCGCATCTTACGCGAACACGGTATCGATATTGCCGGAATGGAGATCTTCCTCCAGTCCGCGGTCGACAACGCCGAGCGAGCGGGCCGCTGATCGGTTTTCCGGCTACGCCCCTTTGTTCTTGATCAACGCCACGATCGCCTGTGCCGCTCGCGCCGAAGCTCCCCCGCCGCCAAGCGACGATGTCGCCTCCAACAGCTTCGCCCGGATCTCCGCATTCACCTCCGGCTCAAGCAGCCGACTCAACTCTGCCGACAAAGAAGATCCATTAAGATCATCCTGGATCAACTCTTTTACGATCCGTTCGCCCGCGATCAAGTTTATCAACCCGAAATGCGGCACCTTTATCAGTGGTCGCAGCAACGCATAGTTGAGCCGTGACGCCTTATAGACCACCGTCATCGGTGTGCCGATTATCCCCGTCTCCAGCGTAGCTGTCCCGCTGGTCACCGCCGCTGCGTCAGCCGCACTGACGGCATCGTAAGTTTCCCCGACTACAATAGTGATCTTCGAATCACATTCCCTTCCGTCAAGGATTTGACTCACGATCTCCCTATCGCGCTCTGCCGCTACCGCAACAACAAAATGTACATTCGGCGACCTCTGTCTAAGCTGATGAGCCGCTTCCGCCATTACCGGGAAGATCGACTCGATCTCCTTTCGGCGGCTTCCCGGCAAAAGTGCAATAACAGGATTCCCGGCGTCTAAACCGTGCCGTTCACAAAACGCTTCTTTCGGCCCTGTCGGTTTCACCTCATTAACCAGCGGGCTGCCAACGTATTCCACATTTGTGACCCCGCGTTCGCCGTACCATGCGTGCTCAAACGGCAAAATCGTCAGTAGTTTTTCCACGTGGTCCTTAATGATCCGAAATCGCCCCGACCGCCAAGCCCAGATTTGCGGCGAAATATAATAAACGACCCGGTGCCCGCGTTTCTTGAGTGCTTTGGCAAGTCGCAGGTTGAATTCCGGAAAATCGACAAGCACCACAACGTCCGGCTGGCGTTCATCTGCAGCTCGCTTTAATCGTCGAAATGTCCGCCAAAAGAACGGCAGCGCCCTCGCGATCTCCGGCACGCCGATGATCGCAAGCGTCTCGGCCTCGACGATCGCTTCTACCCCCTCCGCTCTCATCTGCGGCCCCGCGGAGCCGAAACACTCCCCCCCCGGCAACAGCCGCCT
>JACDAK010000015.1 GCA_013695495.1 Blastocatellia bacterium
GTCCTCGGCTGCCTGCTGGCGTTCGGTCAGCGGCTTGCCGTCTTTTGCGACCGTGCGGCGGATGCGGTTGCCTTTGTAAAAGGCGAGGTCAAAGGTTTCCGAGCCGGTTTCGATGAGCATGCCGTTCTTTTGCAGCTCGCGGCGGGTGACGGTTTGGGTATAGGAATAGGTGTCGAGGAGGGCTTCGACGCGGTCTTCGTTTTCCTGCACTTCGCGAAGCAGCGCGGCGATTTCGGGCAGCGGCTCGCCTGATGTTGGCGGAAAATCGAAGTTGGTGCGCGCGAGCGCGGTGTTTATTTGGACGCTGTCGAACGTGACGTTGAGCACTTCGCCGCCGGTGGTGATGATGACGGAGAAAGGCTGGCGGATGTTGTTGACGGTGCGGTAATCGGCAAAGTCGATGGTGCGTTGCTCGTCGCCGAAGCGGCGCTCTTCGCGGACGGGAAGGCCGGTGGCGGCGTCGAAATAAAGCTTAACGGGGGACGCGGCGGCGGAGCTGATGATTACGACGTTTGCGGGCTTTCCGTTAACGCTCACTCGCCCGCCGGGCGTGATGCGGGCGCGGTCTGATTTGCGTTCGAGCCAGAACCGGGTGCGGAAGAGCGCTTCGGATTGGAGATCGGCGCCGAGATCGCCGGTGAGCGTGCGAAGGCCGTCGCGCGAATCGCGCGACCACGCGGAACGGCCGTTATAGGCGGATTCGTATTCGAAACCCTCGAGGGAATAGGCGACGCGGTAGAGGCCAGGCTTTAACGCTTCGTCGGCGAACGTGCCGGTTAGGCCGTCATTTTCGCGGACGACGGTGCCGCTGCGGCGAAGCGATGTCACGGCATTGAGTGCTTTCGCACCGCCGAGCGCTTTTTCGGCATTGCTCAGGATCTTTGCGGGTGATTGGGCAGACGCGGCAGCGGGTGCGGCGGCGAATGCTGCGAGGATAATCGCGAGATTGAGAAGTAATTTCATTTTTGATCCCTGGTGGTCGCAGGCAGCAGGTAAAGCCCGAGTAGATAGAGCATTACGGCGAAGAATTGAATGTAGCCGGTGGCGGCCGCGAATTGGGGCAGGTCGAGCAGCCATGTGAAGGTTTGTTGTGCCGGATTTTCGATTATCGCCCGGAGCCAGCTTTGGCCGACGGGCGCGGTCAGATTTGCGAGGACGAGATACTTTGCGACGAATGCGAGGCCGAAAAGCCCGCCGAGGCTGCGGAGTAGTTTGACCGGATCGAGGTCGGCGAAAAGGTTGTTCCAGAGCGTCCAGAAAAAGCAGAACGCGACGACCCAAAAGGGCATGCCTTGTTCGGGAATGAGCGAATTGAAAAGCTGTGTGCTGGCGGCGAAAAGCGTGAGCAGGATCGTGCCGTTAGCGACGTTTTTGATCGTGGAAAGGCTTTCGTCGATCCAGCCGCTGAGATTGATCATGCCGCCGCGGAAAAAGAGCGCGAGCAGGATAGACGCGAAGATCAGGCACAGCAGCGCGGGCTTTAAGAAGATGAGCGAGCCATCGACGCCGCTGATGCGAAGGCCGCCGAGAAGTGTGACGGTGAGGAAGATGATCGGTAGGAGGAAGTAACGGACGTAATGCCGCTGATGCGATGTGGTTTTAAGCTCCGGAGAGTGTTGTTGTCCGGCGACGACAATATAGCTTTCGCCGGTTTCGGCAGCTTCGGCGGCTTCGATGAGTTCACCTGTGACGTTCCGCGGATCGCCGGTGGTGATGATCTCTTTGTCGATCTCGGTGGTGCGTATGGGCATCGGTAGACTATTTGCGTTCGCGGAACACGCGCAGCGGGTTGAAATCTGAAATGGTCACGCGGAGGCCGTCTTCGAGTTCGCTGCGGAGTTCGGCGGGCGTCGCGAGTTTGAGATCGGCGTCGGTCGAGCGGAAGTTGGGGTCAAGAAGCGTCACGCGCTGGAGAGCTTCGGAGCTCTTCATAAACAGCTCGTCGTCGTTGGTGATGCGGCCCCAGCCTTGCCGATAGTAACTGTATGCGATGTAAAACTGGGCTGCGGGGTCGCGCGATTCGGGGTCGGCGCGTTGGAAACTATCGCGGGCGGCGATGAAATTATCGTTGCGAAATGCATTCAGCCCTTCTTGGAACTGTGCCTGATCGACCTCGTAACGCCCGAGGATCACCTGGCCTTTGGTCGTGACGTTGTCATAGGTCTGGACCGCTTTGTGCGAGATTTCTTCGATAGAACGCGGTTCGACGGCGTAGAGAAAGACGATGAACACGCCGAAAGCGGCGGCAATGGCGAGGCCGAGAATCTGGATATACTTTTCGTTCACTGTTATAATGGACCGTTCACAGATTAGGTTAACACCCCTTTGATTCAATTATATATGAAGACTACTGCACGCGTTCTTTTCTTTGCACTGTTTACGGGAATGTTCAGCTTTGGCGCATTGGCACAGGCGCCGGTTGCGGACTTGGTGGTGACGAACGCTGTCGTGCGTTCGATGGAGCCGAATGCGGCTGTCGCGCAGTCGATAGCGGTTATCGGTAATAAGATCGCGCTTGTTGGCACGAATGCGCAGACGAAGCCGCTGATCGGGCCGCGGACGCGAGTTATAGACGCGGGCGGGAAGCTGGTGATCCCGGGATTTAACGATTCGCATGTTCATTTTCTGGAGACGGGGCAGCAGCTTTCGTCGGTCGAGCTGCGCGATGCACAGACGCCGGAGGAGTTTACGCGGCGGATCGGCGAATTCGCGAAGAAGCTGCCGAAAGGGCGTTGGATTCTAGGCGGTAAGTGGGACCACGAGAATTGGTCGCCGAACGATCTGCCGACCGCGGCGATGATAGATGCGGCGACGCCGGACCATCCTGTGTTTATAGACCGGCTGGACGGGCACATGGCGCTGGCAAATTCGCTGGCGATGCGGATGGCGAAGGTTACGCGAGATACGCCCGAGGTTGACGGCGGTGAGATCGTGAGAGATACGGCAGGGAACCCGACCGGGGTGTTCAGGGACGCAGCGATGTCGTATATCAACAAGGTCATTCCTAGCCCCTCCTGGGATGAACGGATCGATGCCGCGAGGGCCGCGACGGAACATGCTGCGAGCTTGGGCGTGACGAGTATTCAGGACATGTCGGCGGGAATCGACGTCGGCGTTTATCAGGAGCTGCTGCGTCGCGGTGAGTTGAAAACACGCGTTTATGGGTGCACACCGCTGAGCGATTATTCTCGCTGGGTGAGTACGGGCGTGCGATATGCGTTCGGCAGTCCGATGCTGCGGGTCGGATGTTTGAAGGGCTATTCGGACGGCAGCCTGGGTTCGACGACGGCGTGGTTCTTTCAGGCTTATCTCGATGCACCGAATTCGGTCGGCCTAGCATCCGATGAGATGCCGAAGATGTCGGAGATGGTTTTGAACGCGGACAAGGCCGGACTGCAGATCAACGTTCATGCGATCGGCGACCGAGCGAATGCTGAGGTGCTGGATATATTTGCCAAGACGGCTCAGGCACATGGCGAACGCGACCGGCGTTTTCGAATTGAGCACGCACAGCATTTGAGGCAGGAGGACATTAAGAGATTTGGTTCGCAGAAGGTCGTGGCGTCGATGCAGCCGTTCCATGTGATCGACGACGGGCGATGGGCGTGGAAGCGGTTGGACGCACCGAGGATAGCGGGAACATATGCCTTTAGGACGCTGCTGGATGCGGGCGGTGTTTTGGCGTTCGGATCAGATTCGCCGGTTGCTCCGCTGAATCCTCTGCTGGGCGTATATGGTTCTGTAACGCGGCGGACGCTGGATGATAAGAACCCGAACGGATGGGTGCCGGAGCAGAAGATCTCGGTGGAAGAGACGGTTAGGGCGTTTACGTGGGGTTCTGCTTATGCGGAGTTTCAGGATGATGTGAAAGGAACGCTTGCGGTAGGGAAGCTGGCGGATTTTGTGATCTTATCCGACGACATCTTTACCATCGATCCGAATCGCATCCGCGACGTGACGGTCCTGAAAACGATAGTTGACGGGCGAGTAGTATACGAAGCTAAATGAACTTTCGGTTGGGTTTGGTAATTATTTTGATGTTGGTGTGGTCGGCCGCGGCTCAGGTGAGTGC
>JACDAK010000017.1 GCA_013695495.1 Blastocatellia bacterium
CCTATGCATCGTTTGGGGAACGACTTGGATCTTCATCAAGATCGGACTCGAGGACCTTCCCCCCATCACATTTGCCGTCGCACGCTTCGCTCTCGCGGCCCTCTTGCTCGCACCGCTCGTTTTTCTCCGGAACGTTTCATGGCCGCGGAACTGGTCCGAGTGGCGGCTCATCGCCCTCACCGGCGTGCTCCAGTTCACCATCAACTACAGCACCGTCTTCTGGGCCGAGCAGTACATAACCTCAGGCCTCGCAGCCGTTCTTCAGGCAATGATCACCGTTTTCGGCCTCGCTCTCGCATGGATCTTCCTCCCCGCCGAGCGCATCACTCGCCTGAAGATAATCGCCGTACTGATCGGCATCGTTGGCGTCGGCATCATTTTCATCGATCAACTCCGCGTCGAAAGCGCCCTAGCTTTCGCCGGCGCAGTCGCGATCGTCGTCGGCGCCTACGCCGCCGCTCAGGCCTCCATCCTCGTCAAGGCAAAAGCCATCGGCATCGACCCGTCCGTCATCCTTTTCACGCAAATGCTTTTCGGCCTGCCGCCGCTCATCATTTACGCCCTCGCCGTCGAAGGCTCGCCATTCGCTCACGAATGGACCACACGCGCCATCATCTCGGTCCTCTATCTCACGATCGCCGGAACCATTGCCGCCTTTTGGCTTTTTTACTGGCTCTTAGCTAGAATCGAATCAACTAAAGCGATGATGATCTCGCTCGTAACGCCTCTCATCGCCGTCGCCGTCGGAAATATCGTCCTCGGCGAAACGCTGCCGCCGCAGACGATCTTCGGCGCACTGCTGATCCTGGCGAGCATCGGGCTCATCGTGTTCCGTCCACGCAAAAAGACGGCCTGATATGCACTTCAAATTCACAACTGCAGGCGAATCTCACGGCCCCGCCCTCGTCACTATCATCGAAGGTGTTCCCGCGGGACTGTCGATCGACAAAGCGGCCATCGACCACGAGCTCTGGCGTCGCCAGCAAGGCTACGGCCGCGGCGGCAGAATGAAGATCGAAGCCGACACCGTGCAGATCCTCGCCGGCATCCGCCACGGCAGCGCTCTCGGCTCGCCGATCGCTCTCATGATCGAAAACAAGGATTTCGTCCATTGGGAAGATGTCATGTCCGCGGAACCTCTATCCGAGCAACCCAGGAACCCCCGCATCGTGACCCGTCCACGCCCCGGCCACGCAGACCTCGCGGGTGGACAAAAGTTCCAGACCCGCGACCTCCGCGACATTCTCGAACGAGCATCCGCACGCGAAACCGCCGCACGGGTTGCCGCAGGCGCCGTCGCCAAACAAATTCTCCAAGCATTCAACATCGAGGTCCGGAGCCACGTCGTTTCCCTCGGCAGCATCCTTGCGAACCCCATTACGGCCACCTGGGAAGACATCACCCGCATTCCCGCCGACTCCCTGCTCAATTGCACCGACAAAACTGCTGAAGCCGAAATGATCGCTGCTATCGATCAGGCAAAAACCGACGGTGACACACTCGGCGGCATTTTCGAGGTCGTCGCCCACGGCGTCCCCGTCGGACTCGGCTCTCACACCTCCTGGGAAGATAAACTCGACGGCCGCATCGCCCGTGCCATTATGTCCGTCCACGCGGTGAAAGCAGTCGAGATCGGCACCGGCGTCGAAAATGCCTCGCTCCCCGGTTCTCAAGTCCACGACGAGATATTCGCCGGCGACACTTCGTTCAGTCGGAAGACGAACCGGGCCGGAGGCCTCGAGGGCGGCATCACCAACGGCGAAGAACTCCGCGTCCGCGGCTATATGAAGCCTATTTCCACGCTCCGCAAACCCCTCAACTCCGTCGACATTGATACCAAACTCGACAGCCCCGCTGCCTTCGAACGCTCGGATATTACTGCCGTCCCCGCAGCCGGCGTCATTGCCGAATCGATGCTAGCTATCGTTCTTGCCAACGCAATGCGGGAAAAGTTCGGCGGGGATTCCCTTGCTGAAATGGCTCGAAATTTCACAGCCTACCGTGAATCCCTCTCGTCGTATTAAAGCTAAGTCATTGATGGCATACGGCTTGCTCTATTTACTTCCGTTATTGGAAAAATAGGGGGATTTTAAGTATGCCATTGATAAATTGTCCCGAATGCGGACACGATATATCTGATTCTGCCGTCGCGTGTCCTAGTTGTGGCAGGCCCGTCAAAACCGAACCGCTTCCCGTTCGTCCTACGGTTGTGCGTCCTGAGCGGCGTCCCGAAGGGATTCCCCCATGGGCGTTCGTTGCGATCGGTGTAGCGGCGGTACTCGTTCTTTTCTTTATGTACGCGATGATGTCGCGGGATGACGATCCTGCAAACACGAATTTGAGGGTCGCAGTAAACACTAGCGCCCCGCCCGCCCGCAGTTCTACCGATCTTGATAATGAAGTCCGATCGCTGCCGAGCGACGTAAGCAGCATTCCCGATACTAGTTCCGCTCCGCCGGCCGAAATGCCGCCGAGTGAAACGACGATCCCGGGTTCACAGACGGCGGTAAACCAAGACCGCGGCGTAGTAAGGATCGAGGCACGCGTTATCGCCGAGAATGGCACCCCGACGGCTGTTCGCAACGAGCGTTTTTACTTGCTGGAGAAGGATCTCGAGCAGATACTACGCGAAGCCGAACTCAGGCCGATCGAGGGCAATTCGCTTTCAAACAGCCTTGCCTTGGCAGTCCTAGACCCTTCACGTTATGGCGAGTTCCATAGTTCAGCTATGAACGCGATCAACAAACACATCGAATATTCCGGAACTACTGATTCGTCCGGCAAGGCGGATATGAACAATGTGGAGCCCGGAAACTACTATTTGTTTGGAATAACTAAGACGGGCGGCGGTTTCGCCCTCTGGAGTTCGCCGGTATCAGTGCGAGCGGGTGAAAACATTCTCAAACTTTCACCGGAACGGGTTCAGTCCCCATCCCGCACCGGCTAATCAACTGGCAGTGATATACGAAAAGCCCGCCGACATTACGCGGCGGGCTTTTTAGCTCTTGAAATAATTATCAGTGCTGAGACCTCTTTGTATCCAACCTCTTGTCTTGCGAGCCGTTCTTCTTTTTGAGAGTGACCATCCGCGAATGCAAATTTTGGACAAATGAATCCGGCAATTCCTCGAACGGCTTGACTATCGGTTTGTCAAAGTCCGTGGATCTGTCTGCGTGTCTCTTTTCCATGATCTTACGCTCCCCCTTATATCAAAATAGTACGTCCGCAGACAGTTAGGGCAAGCGCCGTTCCAGAGATCAGCGTCCGATATCACGTCTAAACTGCATGCCGTCCCAAGAGATCTCGGAGGCTGCGATGTATGCGGCCGAAAGAGCCTCCTCAAGGTCGCCGCCCACTGAGGTCACCCCCAAAACGCGTCCCCCCGATGTAACGAGTTGCTGATCCTCATTCCGTCGTGTGCCCCCATGAAATACCCGCACATCCTTCATCCCCGCGAGCGCTGACAACCCTCGTATCTCGTCCCCCTTTCGCGGGGCTGCAGGATACCCGTCCGCCGCGAGAATAACGCAAGCTGAGCTCCCCGGCCGCCACGCGACCTCAAGGTCCCCAAGCCGACGCTCCACGATGGCCTGGCAAATATCGACCAAATCGCTTTCAAGCCGGACCAAGATAGACTGAGCCTCCGGATCACCGAACCGCACGTTATACTCGAGAACGTTGATGGAATCGCCTTCCACCATTAAACCAAGAAATAAAACTCCGCTGATCGGAAAGCCTTCGCTCCGGCAACCCGCAAGCGTCGGTTCGATTATCGTATTCTTAACGACCTCTAGCCGCTCATTATTCAAAAGGCCAGTGTCCGTAAACGTACCCATCCCCCCGGTGTTCGGCCCGGTGTCGCCTTCGCCGATACGCTTGTGATCACGCGTGGGCGGCATGATCGCGAAACTCTCGCCATCACAAAACAACAAGAGAGACACTTCCCTCCCCGTGAGAAACTGCTCGATCACGATC
>JACDAK010000046.1 GCA_013695495.1 Blastocatellia bacterium
GTACTGTGACGGTTCAGGTAGTGATCGATGAGGCCGGGAACGTAATCTCGGCAAATGCAGTGAATGGCCACGCTTTGTTGCGACCCGCAGCGGTAGCGGCGGCCCGTCAGGCAAAGTTCAGCCCCACGATGTTGTCGGGGCAGCCGGTGAAGGTGTCCGGTGTGATCACCTATAATTTCGTAGCTCAGTAACACCAGGGCGAGCGATCAAAGAAAGAGGCGGCTTAACCCGCCGCCTCTCTCATAAAAACAAGTTTCAGATTTCCGCATTTCATAAGATTTCGATTTCTTTGGAGGAAAAACCATGACCTTTTCAGCAAGCCTGTTAGGAACCGACGTTCTGGGCTCATTTATGTTCTTCGCCGAGGGCGGCCAGATTTCGTTCGGTGTTTACGACATCGCCGCGAGTTTAACGATCCCGGGTTGGGCTGTGATCATAACGCTGCTCATTCAGTCAGTTTATCTGATCGCCGTGGGCATCGAGCGTTGGTTGACCTATAACAAGGCAAAGCAGCAGTCTCGTCAGTATGCACCTAAGGTGGCTCAAGCACTCAAGAACAGCAACATCGACGAAGCTATCAGCATCGGCGACCGTCATAAAGATTCACATCTTGCTATGGTAGTTTCTTCGGGGCTGAAAGAATTCAGTGCTCATTACAACAACGAAGAGATCACTGCTGACCAGATGGAATCGTCGAAGCGTGCTCTTGAGCGTGCTATCGCTATTAAGACTGCCGAACTCAAACGCGGCCTTTCGGGCCTTGCTACCGTTGGTTCGACAGCTCCGTTCGTAGGACTGTTCGGAACTGTTGTCGGCATCATTGGCGCATTCGTTGCGTTGGCTCAGGCTGAGAGTGCCGGTATCGGTGCCGTCGGTGCTGCTATCGCAGAGGCCTTGGTCGCTACCGCGTTTGGAATCGGTGTAGCCATTCCGGGTGTGTGGCTATTTAATTACTTCACAAACAAGGTGACTAGCTTCGGTGTAGAAATGGAAAATTCGGCTTCAGAATTGATCGATTATTTCATCCGCCAACGAGTGAAGCGTTTGAACAGCTAGGTAAGTTCGTTTTATATCAAGGGAGATTAAAGCCATGGGTGCAAAGATCGGTGGAACCGATGAATTCAACTCGGACATTAACGTAACACCAATGGTGGACGTCATGCTGGTGTTGCTGATCATCTTTATGATCGTGACACCGCTGCTTCAGCAGGGCGTGAGCGTAAATATCCCTAGGGATATGAACACACCGGACGAGGACATGAACATCA
Organism: Blastocatellia bacterium; assembly: GCA_013695495.1. GTDB lineage: Bacteria > Acidobacteriota > Blastocatellia > Pyrinomonadales > Pyrinomonadaceae > OLB17. The sequence continues at coordinate 1,269 of JACDAK010000046.1, forward strand.
CAAAGGATACGTCCGTTGTGATCTCCATTCCAAACAACAACGATTTCTATATCGGTAAAGATCCGTTCCCGATAACGGCTCTCGGAGAGAAGATCCAGACCATGATGAAAGACAAGGCGCCGAAAGACCGCATTGTTTACATCAAGAGCGGGGTCGAGGTCGATTACGGCACTGTCGTACAGGCGATCGACACTATTCGAAAGCAGGATATCGACAAAATCGGACTCGTAGCCGATAGAAAGAAAGGGGAGCCGGCGGCAAATTGATAAAGCGGACCGGGCATCCGGTCCACGTGGAGGTAAATCACTATGGGAATGTCAACAGGAGGCTCAAAAGACGGAGGAGCAACCCCAAACATTAATGTAACGCCGCTGATCGATGTTTTATTGGTACTTTTGATCATCTTTATGATCATCACGCCGGTAAAGCCGAGCAGGTTTGAAGCGAAGGTTCCGGCGGAGCCGAAGAACGAGCAGCAGCTTGATGTCAAACCTAACCCGTTAACTCTCGTTGTTACGATCAACCGCGATTCGCGTGCCTTGGCGCTCAATAACGATGCGGCAGGGAACGTTGAGGATCCGTCAGCTTTGACGGCACGGCTCCGTGAGATCTTTGAACAGCGGACGGCGAATGACGTGCGTAATGACGTCACGAACCAGATAGAGAAGACCATTTTCATCAAATCGCCGACATCGGTGCGGTATGGCGACGTGGTCAGGGTCATAGATGCAGCCAAGATGGCAGGTGCCGAACCGATCGGCTTACAGATCGACGATTTAACTCAATAATTTATGCGGCAGTGCTGACCTCAGGGGCCTGCACTGCCGCGCATGGAGCTCAAAAGAATGAGATTGTCTCGTTTTGGTGTACTGCTGCTCGTGGTGATGTCAATTTTCGTCACAAGCAGCTGCAATTATTATAACCGCGTCATTTCCCGGAAGAATCTGGTGGATGGCTCGATCGCTTACAAAGAACGAAAGTTCGGTGAAGCTCAAGAACTGTTCCGTCGTGCTGCATCCCGTGATCCGGAGGGTGCGACGCTGGAAGGACGAACTGCCCAGTTGTTCCTTGCTCGAACTCTCCATTCGCAGTTTATTGGTGACCGACAGAATTTAGCTTTAGCGGACGCGGCGATCGAAGAGTATAAAAAGATGCTCGCCATCGATCCGAACGAGCAAAGTTCGTATAAGGCAATCGCAGGACTGTACGATACGTTGATGCGTACGGACGATTGGAATGCGTGGGTAAGGGACCGTGCAAATAACGAGAATATATTGCCCCAACATCGGGTAGAGGCGTTTACGTCATTGGCTGCTCGACAGAATACTTGCGCTTCGGAGATTTCGAATTCAGACGCGGCCCGAAAGCCGATCAAGCGCGATGGTGAGGATGCTTACCAGTATATCCGACCGGCGGGTGACGAAGAGTTCAACCGCTTTCGTCAATGCGTGATGGCTGGTTCCGAACTTATCGAACGTGCTGTGGCGCTTGAGACCGACGAGATCAAGAACGCGCAGAACATTGATATCGGCGGGCTCAGCGATGGCGAACTTCGCGAGAAGCATGAGGTCGTCAAAGTTTTTGAATCGGCTCGTTCTTATAAAACGGCTTTGCTGATCCAGCAAACGCGTCTCGCGGAAATGGAGAACCGGACGCAAGATGCTGAGCGTCTCCGGAAAGAGGCTGATGCATCCAGAGAGGCTGCGGTGGTTCTCGGCACGGTGAACAAGAACATGGACGCGGCTATTGAACAGCGAGTCGCTGCTCAGGAGGCAAACGCCAACGCGGCCAATGCGGTAGAGGCCGAACCCGCCGGACAGTAGCCTTTATTCCCTTCGTGGTATTAATGACGCTCTTTGCATTGCGGAGAGCGTCATTTCTGTCTTTGCCCTGCGATTCCCCGTGCCATATCGTTTTAGCTGCGCTGCGGTTAATGTAGAATGCAGATGATGCGGTTTTTATGATCAGAATAGAAGACGTAATAGAAAAAGTTGAAAGGAACCGGCCCAACGCGGATATCGATCTTATCCGCCGCGCCTATCTGTTCTCAGCTCTGCATCACAAAGGCCAGAAACGAGCGTCCGGCGAGCCCTACCTGGTCCATCCGCTGGAGGTGGCCGACCTGCTGGCCGAGATGCGTCTGGACGAGGTGAGTGTGTCTACGGGGCTACTGCACGATGTTGTGGAGGACACGCTTGTCGATCTGGACACGATCCGCGAATATTTTGGGGATGAGATCACGCTTTTGGTCGACGGGCTGACGAAGATCGCACAGATCAGCAACCTCTCGAAGGAACGGCAGCAGGCCGAGAATGTGCGAAAGATGGTGCTTGCGATGATCACGGACGTACGCGTGGTCCTAATCAAGCTGGTAGACCGTCTGCATAATATGCGGACGATGCAGTATCTCAAACCCGAGAAGCGTGTACGTATTTCCCAGGAGACCTTGGATATTTATGCCCCCATCGCTCACCGGTTAGGGATGGGTAAAATGCGAAGCGAGCTAGAGGACCTAGCGTTTCAAAACATCTACCCTGAGGACTATAAGCGCCTCGCTAAGGAAGTTGACGCCCGCCGCCCCGAACTCGAAGCATCGCTCGACCGAATCAAGAAGGTTATTGAGGAACGGCTTAAGGAGAACGATGTTCCATATGTAGAGATACAGGGACGCGTTAAGCGTCTCTACTCGCTTTGGAAGAAGCTGAAGAAGCAAAAGATCGCGATAGAACAGGTTTACGATCTGATCGCTGCGCGTATCATCACACCGGTGGGGCGAAAGAACTGCTATCTGGTGCTGAGCGTGATTCACGACGTTTGGACGCCCGTGCCGGAGCGATTTCGGGATTGGATCGCAATCCCCCGTGACAACTTATATCAGTCGCTTCACACGTCGGTGGTTGGCGACGGCGGGCAAGCGTTCGAAGTGCAGATCCGAACTGTGGATATGCACCATATCGCGGAAGAAGGAGTTGCTGCTCACTGGAAATATAAAGAAGCGAAACTGGGCAGCAAAGAGGACGACGAGAGTATTGATGAGCTTCGAAATACGGTAGAAAAGCTTCTGCTTCCGCTGGTCGAGAATTCGAAAGATGAGGAAGATTCTGTCGATTTTGTAGAGACTCTCAAGCTCGACCTTTTTCCAAAGGACGTTTATACCTTTACACCGATGGGGAAGGTGATCCAATTGCCGCGGGGGTCATCGCCTCTGGATTTTGCCTACGCCATTCACTCGGAAGTAGGCGATACCTGTACGGGAGCGAAGATCAACGGCCGCATTGTTCCGCTGAAATCGGAACTGCAGAACGGCGACGTGGTGGAGATACTCACGACCGCGAATTCGAAGCCATCGCGAGATTGGCTCAACTATGCAATTACTTCGAAGGCACGGAACCGGATACGGCATTGGATCTCCGAACAACAGCGGACGGAATCGATCGATATCGGACGTAAACTGCTTGAGAAAGAGGCGGACAAATTTCGGCTTTCGCCTAAGAAGCTTATAAACAACGACGGGGAGATGAAACGGATCGCGAACGAGTATGGGCTTGGGCGGCCTGAGGACCTGTTTGCCTCGATCGGCTATGGAAAAACGCTTCCGCGCAATGTCTTGGCTAAGTTCCTGGGTGCTGAGAAATTTGCGGAACTCGACCCCGAAAAGCGGGCTCATTCACGCATTGAGAGCGGGATGAAGGCGGTGAAGAAGTTCATCGGCATGGGGGAAGACGCAATAATCGTCAGAGGTGTCGACAATCTTCTGACGAACCGAGCTCGCTGCTGCAATCCGCTTCGCGGTGAAGAGATCATTGGATACATTTCGTTAGGCAAAGGCATCGTTGTTCATAATAAGCGATGCAAGAACGTTAAGCAGTTGATGGTGAATCGCGATCGGATCGTTGAGGTCGAGTGGGCTTTGAGCGAGAAAGATGAGATTCAGTCAGTGCGGTTGATGGTTACGACGGAGAACAGAACGGGGATGTTGGCGGGGATCACGAATGCGATCGCGGAGATCAAGACGGGAATTCGTGATGCATCCGCGAGCGTTTCTCGCGACGACAAGGGGCTGATCGAGGTAACGGTAGAGGTTTTCGACAAGAAGCATCTCGATAAGGTTGTGAGTGCGATCGAGAAAGTGCCAGGCGTGAGAGCGGTTGAGCGGATCAACGCTATTTAGCGTTAGTTGAAATTTTGGTTTACACAGCGGGCCGTGTGCTGTTATGGTTTAAAGATCATAAATTCGGGCAACTTACACGGTCCGAGAACGTTTTGTAATAGCCCACTAATCTTCACTCCTTAATTTGTCATTTTACGTTGCGGCGCCCGGGTCCGCTTATTTTCAGTAATAGCAAAAGGAGACTTTCACAATGAAGAAATTCGTCGCTGGCTTGTTCGCGGTCGCCATTGTTGCTTTGCTTTGGGCATTTGTGCCAATGCAGACATCAAGCGGTCAAGAGAGAACGACCAAATTTGAAAGGGCAGAACGGCCCATTTCAGATTCATATATCGTAGTCTTAGATGAGTGGGCCGCGGGCGCCCGCGGAGAGGAGTCGCGCTCCGATGAGGTCGCTGAGGAATTGGCGATCGTATATCAGGGGCGGGTTGACCGCGTTTACAAACACGCGATCAACGGATTCTCGATAAAGATGAACGCGAAACAGGCCGAGGCGTTGAGCCGCGACCCGCGGGTTAAGTTTATCGAAGAGGACGGGGTCATGACCACGCAGCAGACGACGCAAACAAACGCGACGTGGGGCTTGGACAGGATCGATCAGCGTGATCGCCCGTTGAATGGTACGTACATTTACAATAACAACGGGGCCGGCGTTCGGGCGTTTATTATCGATACGGGCATCTTGGCTTCGCATAGCCAGTTTGGGAATCGCGTAATGGCCGGCTATACGGCGATCAACGACGGGCAAGGTACGAATGACTGCGACGGCCACGGAACGCACGTGGCCGGAACTGTAGGCGGCAGCGTGCACGGCGTTGCGAAGGGCGTTACGCTGGTACCGGTTCGCGTTCTGAACTGTAACGGTTCAGGAACGACTACGGGGGTGATCGCAGGGGTTGATTACGTTACCGCACAAAAGAATGCAAATTCTACCGTTCCGATGGTTGCGAACATGAGCCTAGGCGGAGGAGCGTCTTCGTCGTTGGATAACGCGGTCGCGGGGTCTATTGCTGCGGGCGTAACTTATGCAGTTGCGGCGGGGAACGACAATCGGAATGCCTGCAACTATTCGCCAGCTCGAGTTGCTTCGGCGCTAACCGTAGGGGCAACCACAAGCAGCGACGCAAGGGCATCTTATTCGAACTTCGGTAGCTGTGTGAACATATTTGCACCGGGTAGTTCGATTACCTCAGCGTGGTACACGAGCAACACGGCGACTGCTTCGTTGAGCGGAACTTCGATGGCTTCGCC
>JACDAK010000065.1 GCA_013695495.1 Blastocatellia bacterium
GGCTTCAGGCCGCACAGCGCGCTGTGCGGCCTGAAGCCGTTGTAATCTTCCTTGAACGCCTAATACGGGTACCCACGTGTCCGTGTCAAACGGAAGATTGACGGTGCGAGAGCGACGGCCCTGCAGCACCACAATAAATACTCGAAAGAGAATCACGAGGCTAGTATTTCGGCTTCATCTCTTCTAATCTCCGATCCATGTCTCTGAAGAATCCCGTAACGACCGTTGAGACCATCCGGAGCCGCGCGGCTTCCAGTGCGGCAGTTTGATTGATCGAAGCCGCCCCGGTTCGGCCTTCAAAGTTCAGCTGATTGGCTCCCCTCTCGATATCAGCAGAGCGACGAATTCCGGATAGCTGGATGCCAGCTCCCTGACGGCTACTTTGAGCGGCAATCCCGCTACCGCGGTTAATTGCCGAGATACTTTCGGAAGCTTGTCCTTCGAGAGCTTTATTGATGTCGCCCTGATAGGTATTCGATGCGTCGATCTTCTGGTCGGCGACGATCTGGGTGTTGTTGTTTTGGAGCGCCACACTGTCCCGGGTCGTCGAATCCATCCTTTTGTTCACGTCCTGTATGGGATGCTTGTCTCTCGACCAGTCAAAGAGCTCCTGTCCAGTGCGTATCGGAACGGAAGTCCCTGCGATAGACGAGCCACCGGGCGTGAATTCATATGTCTTCATACCGAAACGCTCAAGGTTGCCCTGACCTCGCAATTCAACCTCCTTCTTACCGTCAAATGTCCGAGCCTCACGAGTCCCTCCCGCCTCGGCCAATGTGCCGGTGATCTCACGACGCGTGGCGGCCGAACTGCTAAGAAGACCGAAAGTCTTATTGGCCTCGGCCATTAGGGTTTGAGTAACTTGATTCGCGTGTATCTGTCCGAGATTTGTAACGAGGCCGCCTTCAACGCCCGCGACGGAAGAAACAAGCCTTGCATCGGTCGATTGATTTGCGGCTTCGAAAGTTTTCTTTGCACCGGCCTGCTCCGCATTGTAGATACCCTGGATTTGAGTGCTTTCGGCCTGACGATGCAGCGCGGCACCCGCGACGAGTCCATACGTTTCAAGTGCGGTGCCGAGCGATGAAAGCATCCATCCCATGGATATTTGTGATACGCCTTCATATACCTGTCCGCGGAGGACGCGATAGCTTAGCCATGGAACAAGAATGAAGCAGAGGCTGGAAACAAAGAAAAGCATGGTTACGATCAGGGCACTGGATGCTGGATCGTACGCACCATTGGTGATGACTTGGGCGGTCGCGGGATCAAGGAAAAAAACGCTCTCGCCGTTGTAGATGGAAAGAGCCAGAAGTCCGATCGCGTAGCAGACGTAAAGTGTTACTTCCTTTACGATCGGAAATGCTAGAGCGAAAGTAGCGACACCCCAGCAGAACGGATAGAAGATTTGATTTGCGAATTTCTCATCAAAACCGAACGCCGAAAGAACAGGAGCGGCAAGTTTTAGCCCGATAAGAATGAAAAGACCGGCAAGTGACAGAAAGATCGCTCCGAACTTTATGATGTTCTGTCCGATCACCATAAGCGTGAACATCCGCGGCATACTCCAGCCCAGAACGTTCATTTCACCGGTTATATCCTTAACGGATGAATTCTTATCGGTGATGATGCCGATGAGACCCGGTTCGCCATTAGGCAGCCTTTCAGCAAGCAATTCGTTCGGATCTTCAACCGCAAAGTTCGCTTTCACGTATTGCTTCATCTTCTCGTCAAATTCGGTGACAAGAGAGCGGTTGTACGCTCTCACGGGTCGTGCAAAAAACTTCCCGGTTATAGTGAGCGCATCGATGATGAACGGGCTCGCGCCGATCACAACCATGAAGATGATCGAACGTACCGCCCACGCGACCAAATGCTCCGGTCCGAGACCGCGGTTGTCGTGAAACCGTCTGATAAACGCCACGATCAGGACAAAGCTCGCGATTATCCAGGCGAGAAACATCAGGATCGGCATTAGGGGCTTTACGATCGTGTCGAGCACCGACCGAAATAACCACTCCTGCCCCGTGCGCATTAGATTGCGGATCTGTTCGCTGAAAGTCGGCGCAGCGGGTTTCGGAGGGAGTACCGGGCCGGGTAGCGGGGTGGCGACCGGGTTCGCCGGATACTGGGTTTCAAATTGCTGAAGGACGGGTGCCGGACTGCCATCGAGAGGAGGCATGAAAGGAGAGTCGGGATTGATCGACAGGATCAGGTCGTTCGCTGTGACCGGCTGACCGTTCACCGTTCCGATCGGTGTCTGCCCTTCAACCCGAG
>JACDAK010000086.1 GCA_013695495.1 Blastocatellia bacterium
CATCGTAAGAGCGGTCGCGCGATGTGTGGAAGGCGACGTCGGTGTCGGTTTCGCGGATTGCCCGACGGAGGTCGCCGCCGTAACGCGCTGCAGCATCGATCACTTTCGAGACCCTGCGGTCGCCGGACGAATAGAGAGCTTGTTCGTGGGCGATGCGGGCGGACATGAAGCGAACCTCGACGTTCGGGATCTTGTTCAGGCCCTTGCAGACGTATTTTATACGCCGCTTCAGTTCCTTTTCGCTGCAGATGGCGTCCCATTGGAGCGGCGTGTTTGGTTTCGGAACGAAGCCGTTTAGCGAGGGAATTATCTTTCCCGCACGACCGAAACGTTTGCCGGCTTCGAGCATACGGTCTTTGATGCGTTCGACTAGCACGAACATCTCGTCGAGGTCTTCCTGAGTTTCGGTGGGCAGGCCGACCATCATGTAAAGCTTGACGGTCAGCATGCCGCGGTCGAACACTGCGCCGCAGATGTCGACTATCTCGTCGTTGGTAAGGTTTTTATTGATGACACGTCGGAGGCGGTCAGAACCTGTTTCAGGAGCGACGGCGATCTGCTGGTCGTTGGATTCGACAAGAGCGTCGAGAAGTTCATCGGAGATCTGATCGAGCCGGAGCGATGATACGGAGATGCGGTATTGCATTGCGCGAAGCTCGCGCAGGATCGTCGAGATCTCAGGATGATCGCAGACCGCGGTGGAAACGAGGCCGATCTTATCGGTCTTGTGTCGCCACTCGGCGGCTTTCGCAAGGATGTCTTTCGCAGGAACGACGCGCGGGGGGTAGTAGTTGTAACCGGCCCAGCAAAAGCGGCAGCCCTGAGAGCAGCCTCGCGAGATCTCTACGAGGAGGCGGTCGCCCATCTCGGCACCCGGCGACCATATAGATGTCGACGGGCAGAAGGTGTCTTGGTTGATCAGGAAGTCTGCAAGCTCTGTTTCACCGCGTTTCATTGCCCGGCGGAGGGTGCCTTCTTTCGGATTTACCGATGCGAGCGCTCGGCCGACGCGTCGCGGTACGCCTTCGTGCTTGGCTACGTAATCAAAAACAGTGCCGTCATCGTTGTAGATCGGGTCATAAAACGCGGGGACGTAGAAGCCGCGGCCGATGCGAGCGAGTGCGAGCAGAAGTTCTTCGCGCGAGTCGTGTTCAAAAAGGTGGTCGACGAGTTGGTGTGCGAGAATTTCGCCCTCGCCGACGGCGATCAGGTCTGTGAAATCGGCGATCGGTTCCGGGTTTAGAAATGAGGCGGCTCCGCCCATGATGACGAGCGGGTCGTGATGGGTGCGGTCGCGGGACCATACAGGGATGCCGGAAAGCTGGAGCATCCGCGCCATATTGAGATAATCCGTCTCGAATGAGATGGAGAATGCCACGACGTCAAAATTCCGGACGGGCGAGCTCGTTTCGAGCGACAGCAGTGGAGTTCGAGATTTTTCGTACTCCGCCATGTCGGCCGGATCCGGGAGAAAAACGCGTTCGCATGCGACATCCGTGATGGAGTTAAAGAGCTCGTACATCGTGTGGAGGCCGAGGTTCGCCATCCCGATGCCGTGAGTGTTCGGGTAGCAGAGCGCGATGCGCAGCGGTGCGGCGTGGCGGATGACATAGCCATCTTCCACCGCGAGCTTTCGTTTATGGCTTTCTACGATCTTCTTGTTCATACGAACCGCAATCAATTAGAGTAACAGCAAACGGTGCCGAACCCAAGGAAAAAGGCGGCTCGAAGCCGCCTCGTGTTTGATGCATCGTCGACATCATTTCTTTGTATTCGCTTTTTCGATGGTCACGAAGGGGCGATGTCGTACTTCGAACTGTTTGTCGTCGAAGTTGCCGTCGCCGTCAACGTCCACTTTGACTTCGAGCTTGTAGCGTTTGCCAGGCTCATGCTTTTCGTCGAGGTCATAGGCTAGATTGTACTGGCTTCGGAGAAGGCTGTCGATCGACTGGAGATAGCCGGGGACCTCGCTGGGGAATGTCATCTGGAAGTGCATGCCGCCCGATTCCTTCGCAAACGTGTTCATCGCATTCTGTGCCTGCATGAATGTCAGGCGGCCCGGCATACCCGTTATGCTGTCGGTTGCACCTAGTTGGCTCTCGAATCGTTTAAAGAACATGTTACCGGTGCTGATGATATAGATCGGCACGCCGGCTTCCTGGATTATTCTGCGGATCTGGCTGTAGTTGATCTTGCTGAAGGTGTCGATACCGGAAGCGACAAGTATAATTGCTCGACGTCTTGCCTGAACGTCCTGCATTCCCATGTAGTCCATCTTTCGCGATTCTGAGCGTTCGAGGACGATCGAATCGGCCTCGCCGCCCACCAGTGCGAGCTTCATTGCGTCAAAGAGGTTATTCTCACGGAATGCGGGTTGGTTACGCAGAAGCAGGTCGATGGTTTGTCGAATGCGGCCGGGATCATTCGTGAAATCGGTGATCGGGGTCGGCCGCATATCAAATGCGATCACAGAAGCGTAATCATCGGGCGGCTTGATAAAGCGCGAGATGAACTGAGCGACGGGACGAACTGTTTCGTAATGGCCCGGTTCGAAACGACCGCCCGAGGCACGGCCGAAAACTTCGCTCCATTTGCTGTATTCCAGCACGAGCGTAACGGTAATGGGCTGTTCGGGGGTGGAGAAGCTAGCGATATCTTTGCGAACGCCGTTTTCGAAGATGCCGAAATTTTCACGGGTGAGGCCGGTGATAATCTGGCCCGTCCTTTTATTCATCACGACCGCGTCGACATTCACTACGTTTGTCTCGATCTTGACGATGTCGTCTTCAACAACGGCGTTTCGTTCTGCTTCCTGCAGCTCTTTTTCTTCGGCTTCTTTCCGCAGTTCTTCTTCAGTTTTCGGGGTGGGCCGCTGATTACGTTTGCCGTCGCCGGTGCGCTGATCAGGCCGCTGTGGACGCGATTGCGCGGCGAGTTCAGCCGTGCCGGCAAAGAGAGACAACATTAGAAACGCTGCAACGAGAAACGATCGCTGTTGAGTAATATTCATTAGTTTTCCTGACAGAAGCTTATGCCGTTAGATACCCGAAGACGCGAAATAGTTGGATTACATCCGGGCTTACGGCCGCTTAAGGGTAGATTTCGACGCGGACCGCGAATGTTCCGGCGTTGTCATCGAGATTGCCTTCGTTAACACCTAGAAAGAGTGCTCCATCCCGCGCGGCGACAAATTCGCGGTCCGCTCCGATATAAAGGAAATCGTTGTTGTCATCGCCGATAACTGCGATGAGTGCTCCGGTAGGGACGGCCGGCAGCAGTTTATCGGTATCTTCGATCTCTGCTGACCCGCTGGGGCCGACGCGTCGGCCGTTACCGATAGAGATTTCGCCCTCGCCGATTATGCGGATGCGCTGACCTTTTTTGACGACCCAGCCGGAGTTGGTCCATCCGTTCGACGTGTTGTCGGCGTGTACGCGGATATTGAGTTCGACGGGTTTCGATGCCGAAGCCCTCACCGGTGCCTGCGCAGCCGGCGGAGTCACTGCTGCGGGCTCTTGGCGGATGGGTAGCGGATCTTGCCGCTGAGTAGCCTGCGGACGCGGTGTTACTCCCGTGTTGTTGGAGACGACGACGCGTTGATTGGAAGCGGGAGGCTGCCGGGTTACAACGGCCGTCTGCGGGGAGTCGAACTCGATCGATTCCACATCAGCGGCTGCGAAGGACATCTGACGTTGTCGGGCTCCCTCGCCAATAGTTACGACAAATGTGCCGCCTGTGAAGCCTGTGATCCGCCCTTTGATGATGCTTCCGTCTTTGAGCCGGATGGTGTCAGCGAACACGGAGAATGAGAGAGCAGCAAGGATCACGAATGAAAAACAGATGCGAAGCAGCGCTGAAACTTTGAACATAGACTCTCCAGATCGGTCAAATTGATGCTCGTGCTATAACCGGGAAGAGGGCACAGCGTCGGGTAAACTGAGAAAAAGGATGCACATAGCTGCGGCGCCGTTGCAGGTTGTGCGATCAGCGAACAATAAATGACATTATACATTGCAACTCGACGGTTCGAGAAAAATTCTGAAATTAAGGTCGGTGCAAGCCTGCGGGCGCTCGCGCGTTCTAGAGATGGCGGGCGGAGGCTCGTCAAGAATGTTCAATGGGGGAAGCAATGAATTTAATAATTACAGCAATCGTATTTTCAGTAGTTTTTGTTGGGACAGGGTTTGGCTTGAAGCATGCGGGAGCTGCGGAAACGGAGCTGGGACAAACGACGTGGCGCTTGACGCACTTGGGTGAGAGGGCCGTAGATTCCGAAGCCTTGCTCGAGTTCGATCTTGTTGAGAAGCGTTTTGCAGGAAGCGGCGGATGCAACCGAATATTCGGCGGCATAGAGGCGAGCGGGGCGACGATCAAGTTTACAGGCGTCGGGTCGACGCGGATGGCTTGTCTGGCTGACGGAGTCATGGAGAATGAAGCCGCTTTTATCGCCGCGCTGCAGAAGGCGACGAGCTTTCGCATCGCTGACGGCAAGCTGAAGTTGATGAACGGTCGCCGGGTGTTGGCGAAGTTTAAGGCGGCGGACGCGGAAACTGAGACGGCTACGAGCGACCTTGAAGCAAAGAAGTGGATGCTTGCGTCGATTAAGGGGACGGCGGTTCGCGAGCTTGAAGAAGCTGCGTTTTTGGTTTTCGATAGGGAGAAAGCCAGCGCGGGCGGGAATTCGGGGTGTAACGCATTCGGGGGCAGCTACGAGTCGAAACGTTCGACGATACGTATCTTTGACATGGTCTCGACGATGCGGGCTTGCATTGAAGATGATCGGATGGACATTGAGCGCGGGCTCCTCGGCGGATTGCAGGGAGCAAACCGCTTCGAGATCCGCGACGGCCAGCTTCACCTGTTCAACGGCGAAACTGAGCTGTTGGTGTTCACCGGCACCGGAAAATAGATCCGCGGCAACCACAAAGCCTTGATTGTATGGATCGGGCCTCTCGCCCGGGCCATTTTCCATTTAAATTGGCGGGCGCTGCGAGGTGTTAGCCGCTCAATTCGTTTGTCCGAGTCACTGAGACAACACGCAGCGAGCGGCTTTCGCATGGAAAGTATTAACGGAGGGCACGGAATGATGGGGGTAAAAATGGAAAAGGCCATCCGGACTATGTCCGAAGGGCCTTAACGTTTGAATTATTTTGTGAAAGAGCTTCGCAGTGTGCCGCTGAAAACCCGGTCCATCACTACGAAGCTTGAATAGTTGAGCTCTTAGACGCTGCCGCGGCCGCGTACAAGACTAAGTACGACCACGATAGCCGCCACAACCAAGAGGATGTGAATAAGGCTTCCGACCGCCTGACCTGCAAAGCCGAACCCTAGCGCCCAAAGCACCAAAAGAATGATAACGATTGTCCAAAGCATAGTTTTTTCTCCTTACTGGTTGTGTCCCTGACTCGTCCTGTTGATTTCCTGACTCGTCCTTAGTGATGCCCGTTCGTTATTCGAACGGACGCGTTTAGCGGTCCTTGCGAGACCGTAAAATAATCCGCCTGCCCCGATAGCGAGTGCGGTGCCGGTGATGACCGGATGCATCGTCGCCTTAGAATACAGGCTGCTTTCCGCCACGTGGCCCGGATAGCCGCCGCGTTCGGTAAGACTTGAATCGTTCGATTCGTAAAGGCTCTCAAGCTCCCTATCGTTTGACTCGTCTGACTTTTGCATCTCGATCATCGTGTTTTCCATGATCAGGTCCGTCGAACGCGGAGCGATTTTGCCAAGCAGCGATATCATCTTGCCGCCGGCACCTACGAAGGCGTCCCGGACCGGATGTTCCGCGCAACGTAGAATCACACTGGCCGCAGTTTCCGGCGAATAGACCGGAGGCGGGTTGATCGGGTCAACGCCCAGATAACTTTTAGCGTGATCAATGTAGGGCGTGTCGATAGCTCCGGGTTTGACGAGAGTTACGCAAATCGGAGCATCTTCGGCCTCAAGCTCCATTCGCAGAGCGTCGGTAAACCCTTTAACAGCGTGTTTGGACGCGCTGTACATGCCCTGAATCGGGATCGCCCTGTCAGAGAGCGTACTGCCGATGTTGATGATCGTTCCGCCGGTCGTCTTGAGATTTCGTGCAGCAACAAGCGAACCGTTAACTACACCCCAAAAATTTGTTTCAAAGAGCTGTTTCGAATCTTCGAGCGGCACTTCTTCGAGCTTGCCGTAGATTGAGACCCCGGCATTGTTGATCCAAGTATCGATCGTGCCGAATTTGCTAAGTGCTTCTGCGGCGATCTTCATTACGTCTTCTTCATTGCCGACGTCGGCGTCTGCCCAGGTCGCTTCACCCCCGCTGGAATTGATCTCGTCGGCCAGATTTCTAAGCGCCTCCTCATTACGTGCGGCGAGTACGACTTTCGCTCCGCGTTTAGCCGCTTCGCGGGCGGTTACCAGGCCTATCCCGCTCGTAGCGCCGGTTATAACTATGACCTGATCTTCTAACTTCTTTGGTTTGAACTTCATTCTAATACTACTTCCCTCATTTTAACTAACTTTTTTGCAGTGGTTTAGCTACTTTTCGTCTCTGCATGTTCGTTGGCGGCCCGTGCGTCATCATGCGTTAAAGAACTTGGTGCGTTGGCATTTGCCCCCGGGTGCACAGCTACGCCTAATCTTTCAACGAGCTCGCCCCCTAGCCAACCGCCCAGCAGTGCAAGCCCCACACCGATGAATGAAAGAACGATCGCGATCATCGGCGGAGCGGTCGGTACGTCCCATCTGAGATAAAGTCCGATCGCAAATACGAGAGCGACCGTCATGTTCACCATGCCATGGTAAAGGCCGATCGTTTTCGCCCGCGTGCCTTCAGGAATAGCGGTCCAGTCGATCCATCCGAAAACCGATGCGAACCCCGCTCCGACGAGGCCGGACACTATCATCCAAAATCCAGCCGTCGGCAGCGACGTGCCGCCGAAAATTAAATATGCTGCGTCAAAGATCGCTGCCGTTGCGAGGAGCCCGAGTGGAAATACGATCACCATTGGGTGAATCGCGTGTCCGAGGATCTTTGCTCTCGCTTCCATCTCGTTCTCCTATCGTTACGTCCGTTCAGTATCTTACGATTTCGATTGCAACTAGCGTGCAAGTGTATTTTGACCGATAAATCCGAAGATTCCCGAAGGAATCAGTACGACTTTGATACAGTGACTCCTCAGTCACCCCACCGCACCGTATGCCTTAGGTGCAAGATCGTGCGGAGTTGATCATCGATGTTCGCACGGGCTTAATAATTTTCGATTACAGCGTTCATTTCTGAGGCTAATCATATTTCGTTAAATAGTTGATTTTTTGTATATTGCATTACAGACCCGGACGTGCGTGAGAGATAATCTTTTCATCGTTGCACCTAGACTCCTGCACACGCTCCAAGGTGACAAGAAAGGTGCTGATCGTATAACCGCGGTCAGCACCTTTTTTGTGGGGAATGACACTTGCTGATTCGGAGGCGAATGACCGGCTACGAACAAGTTTATTGGTTGGTTATTTTATCTATAGCCGTTGCGTCGGTCGCATGGACCGTAACGCAGGAGGAAATCTTTAGAGAACCGCGCGAATACTGCCTGCGGCGGAGCGAGGAGGCTAAGAGTCTGTTCGAGCGGAAGTTCTTTTACGTGTTCACGTGCGAATACTGTTTTAGCCATTGGGTGACGCTGTTCTTTATTCTGATAAGCGGGTTTTGGCTCTTGGTACCGGATATTCGGGGATTTTTGATTGCTTTTCTTGTAACGGCGTGGGTTTCGAATCAGTGGATGAGTCTTTATCGCCGCCTGCGGGTAGGGATCAAGCACGAAAATGTGGTCGCAGAGCAAAAGAAAAGAGAATTGAACGGAGAGGGCGAAAAGAATGGTTGAGGCGGTTGGGTGGACGAGTTCGATGATCTTGCTGGCGACGCTCGTCAAGCAGGTGCACAAACAGTGGAAATCGCGTTCGAGCGAAGGTGTTTCGCGGTGGCTGTTTGTGGGGCAGCTGATAGCATCGGTAGGTTTTTTGGTCTACAGCGTCATGACCGAGAACTGGGTGTTCACTTTTACGAACGCTGCATTGACGGTCAACAACATCATCGGGATCACGCTGTTCTTCTACTATCGGAATCCGGGCGAAGACGACGAGAGGGCTTGATCGATCACCTGTATTTCGACGCTACAGTTTACACGCCTCGCTGCGATCACAATTGAGATAAATTTGATCAACGGGAGGCAATATGGCACATTGGGTCGAAAGAAGGCGACTAACGGCCGCAAGAAAAATAAACTTGGGCCATGCACAAGTCTCTCGGCGGCCAGATTAAATGGTTGGTAGCTGTGCAGGAGATGGGCTTAAAATGTGCCGCGTCCGATGATACGCACCGCAGGGGACTCTTTATACTCGTATCCAGGTGGGGCCGCTTGACGTAAATGCTCGGTTTTGTTGATTGCAGAGGTCCGAGGTGCCGCGGTAAGGCCACTGAATATTATGGAGCCACCTGTCGGACTCAAACCGACGACCTACTGATTACAAATCAGTTGCTCTATCAACTGAGCTAAGGTGGCACGTGATCTCAAACTTGCCTTTGGGGTATGCAAAGAAAATGCATTATCTCGAAATTGTGCAGGATGTGCAAGATGTTAATGCAGGGAATTGATTGGAAATGATATCCGCAAGGGCCGGTTGTTGAGGGAATCCGGATGATGCGGTACATCGAGGGAAGAGTCCGCGGGCGATGTCTGTTTAACATTTCAAAAAAATGTTGACCAATGGAGTGTTGTGGAGTATATTAGAGCTTGGCCGCTTTGCGCAGGCATATATTTGGCACTCATCCTTCCGCCTTCCACGTGGAGCAGTTCATTTAAGGAGACGACTTCGTGACATCAACAAAACTTTTTCGTTCATTCGCATTAACGGGTTTCGCAGCGGCGGCTTTGCTGGCAGGCGGCGTCGCTGTATCGGCGCAGATGGCCGCGCCGTCTACTGTTGCCGTGGGAAATAACGTAGATTGTGCCGGTTATGTTCAGCGGGCACCTATTAACACGACGAATCGCTTAGTCGGCGGCCAAGAAGAACAAGAACAGTTCTCGTATGCGCAGAACAATATTGTGTATATCAACGCCGGTGCGAATCGCGGAGTTCAACCTGGGATGCAGTATTCGGTCGTGCGGCCGCGCGGACAGGTGAATACACCGTGGACGACCAAGGGCAGCCTCGGATTTTATGTGCAAGAAGTGGGCATGGTCGAGGTAATCCGAGTAAAGCGTGAAGTTTCGGTCGCTATAGTACGGGTCTCTTGCGACACTCTTCTTCTTGGAGACGTGCTCCAGCCCTGGCAAGAGCGGGTCGCTCCGGTTCATGGTCCGCGACCGGCGTTCGATCTCTTTGCCGACCCGAGCGGGAAGGCCGTGGGACGGCTTTTTATGGCTCGCGACATGCAGGAAATGATCACACGTGATCAGATCGTTTATGTCGATCTTGGACGCGAGGATAGAGCAAACATTGGCGACTATTTAACGATATTCCGTCCGCTTGGTGACGGTAACTTGATGAGCTTGCCGCCGGAATCGGTGGCTGCGCGCAGCTCCGGTTATGAAAGCCGGGTCTATCGCGGCGGGCGTTTTTCGAATCAGGCGGCGCGAAAGAAAGGTGACGAGGCACGCGGAACAGTTCAGACGACGCACGACGCTAAGCGAGATCGTCCGGCGGGACTGCGAAAGGTTGTCGGCGAGGGTGTGATCCTGAATGTGAGAGAACGAACCGCTACAGTGCTGATCACGAGGACGGCACAGGAAATACACACCGGCGATTTCGTCGAAATTCAGTAAACTCAGATGAATTAGGACAAGACCGGCGTCATAGGGCGCCGGTCTTGTCGTTTGCGAGGATGCTTTTTTGCTTGCGGAAGTACGCGAGGTAATCGTACATCGACCAGATCGCGAGCAGAACTGCGGCCCAGAGAGCGGCCCGTCCGACCAGGTAACCGAAGACCTTCCAGTCATTCTGTGATAGTGCAAGGGAAGCGAGGTTGGTGAACGCGGCCTGTACTTCCGCTACTTCCCAGAAGCGGAAGGCGGGATAATCGAGGCCGAAATTCGAAACGGGGGGCGTTCCGGTCGCGGCTGCGACGAGCAGCGCGACGATAGCAATGCATTGCGCCCACATTTTGATCTTTCCCAGGGTTTGCGCCTGAATGATTATGCCCTCGGCTGCGGCGACAGAGCGGAGACCGGTTACGACGAACTCGCGCGAAATGATAATGACAACGGCCCATGAGGGGGCAAGCTGTTTTTCGACTAGAACGACGAGGGCTGCGGAGACCAGGAGTTTGTCTGCGATGGGATCAAGAAACTTGCCGAGCACGGAGACTTGATTCCGGCGGCGTGCGAGATGGCCGTCGAGCACGTCGGTCAATGTTGCAACTAGGAAGATCGCAATCGCAAGCGCATAGCCGCTGATGCCTAATATCTGTTCGCTGACGCTGGTCAGAAGTACGACGACCAGCAGCGGAACGATCAAAATGCGAGCAATCGAAAGATAGTTGGGCAGGTTCACGGGTTGCGACAAGTGTAGTTTTAACCGCTAAAAAGTTCAACGTGCGGCGGCGAATTGCATATGTAATCGGCGTCGCAATATCATCGAGTGATGAGTAAGGTGCAGAGACTGAAGATGGCAAAACCGGCGAAGTTCGATTTCATCAGGACCGTTCAGAGCCACGGATGGTTCGACCTGCTGCCTTTTGAATTTGACGAGGAGCGTGCCAAGTTGAGCTTTGTAGCAGGGAGCGGCGTGGGAACATTTGTGAAATGCTCCGTGGCGGACGGCGGCGAGACAATTACGGTTGAGGTGGTTGGAGATGAAGTAAACCGGGCGGAAATTGAACGTCAGGTGCGGCACATTTTAAGACTGGATGAAAGTTTTGAACTGTTTTACGGGATGCTCGAAGCTGACAAGGTGCTTCACTGGGTGCCGAGTCGATCTTCGGGGCGCCTGCTTCGGTCGCCGACCGTGTTTGAAGATCTGGTGAAAACGATCTGCACAACGAATTGCTCGTGGGCGATGACGAAGATAATGGTGACGAATCTGGTTGAGAAGCTTGGGGAGCCGGTAGGGAACCGTCGTGCCTTTCCGACTCCTGAGGTGATGGCTTCGGTGCCGCTTGAGTTTTACAAAGACGAGATACGCGCGGGTTACCGATCGGCATACTTCGTTGAGCTGGCGGGGAGAGTGGCGGCAGGTGAACTTCTGCCGGAGGGGTGGCTCACATCAGTGTTGACGACTGCGGAGCTGAAGAAGGAGATCAAGCAGGTGAAAGGTGTTGGCGATTATGCGGCTGAAAATTTGTTAAAGCTGCTGGGCCGATACGACGGGCTTGCGCTGGATTCTTGGCTTCGGGCGCAGTTCTATAAAAAGCACTGTGCGGGGGCGGCTTGCGACGATAAAAAGATCGCGAAGCATTACCATCACTTTGGTGAGTGGAAAGGCCTCGCGATCTGGTGTGATATGACCGAAGATTGGTTTGAGTGATCAGGCCAGCGCCTTTTCTTTCGCCGCTTTGCGTTCGATGAGGTCGATGGGAAACTGTTCCTCTACGAATTCCAGGTGGACGCGGGGGCGTTTGTCGGGGCCGACATTTCGGTTGCACACTACAGCTAGGCCCGAGAAGTTGAAGCGTTCGCTGATGAACTTCACGCGGTCGCCGACGTTTAGGTCGAGCTTTGAGAAGACGGATGCTCCGCTTTTGCTAATGTTTTCCGTTACGGTGCGTTCGCCCTTGCCCGACGCCATTTTCGGATCGAGCATTGCGAGATAAAGGTCGATCTCTTGCCAGTAGCGCACGTGCCTACGTTTCCGAAATTCAGTCTCGACGCTGTCAACACGCCACAAACCCTCTTCAGTCATCCCGGTGATCCGGAAATTCTGTTCCGGGTCGGAGTTATAGGACTCAGGTGCGTCCTTTCCGATAAACGCTACGCCGACGTGATAGCCAAGCGCGGCATCAGCGAGTTTCTGACAATGCTGCACGAGGCCCCATACACGATAGAAGTCCTTTTCGTAATCGTAACAACGCAGGTGTGCGGGCATTGGGATCATCAGTGAGATCAAACTGCCAACCTTGCACGCGCGGGGCATATACAGTCCTGCACCAGTGGCCGAAAGGTTTATTACATCCGCCAGCTCTTTCCACGGTTCGCCGTCTGCGGTCTTGCTCTTTATGATTGCCTGGATATCTTCGCCGGTTACTTCCGGCTTCGATTTCTTTTGTTTGCTGCTACTACTTTGCATTACTCCTCCGAAAAATGACATATAAACGTTGGAAGTTGAAAATTATTCGATTCCCTGTAGAGGGAAGAAACGGTCGACGAATTCGAGATGAAGCCGGACGATTCCGTCGGGGCCAACGTGGCGGCCTCTGATTATAGCGATTATTGAAACGCAATGACGCTCGCTGCGAACGCGAAGAAAGCCGCCGACATCTACGTTGAACGAAGTGAAAACTGAAGCACCGCCGAGGCTGACATTCTCGGAGACGCTGACTTCGCTGGCGGCGACATCGCCATTCTCATCGAGCAGTTCGAGAACGAGCCCTTCCGGAATTGAAAAGCGCGTATGTTTGCGGAGGT
>JACDAK010000095.1 GCA_013695495.1 Blastocatellia bacterium
CCTCAAAACTTCCTTTGGCGTCGTAGAAATCGAGTTCCCGACCAGTGAGGGAGCGCTCGCCGAACGTTTCTCCGCCGGTCACGGCAAATGCAAAGATCTCGCGCTCTATCGGCAGCTTGCCGGCGGACGACGCGGCGAACACTTTGCCGATCTCGAACAGCTTAAGGTCGCGGCGCTGTTGGTTGAAATTTGTTTTGAGCGCTTCCAGAAGCCCGGGAATCATTGTAGGACGCATCCGGACAGCGCCTTCAATAACGGAATCACGAAGCTCAACGAGTTCGCGGCCGGCGATCTCGGGGATCAGTTCGAAACGGCCGTCATGCCGGGTGTCGATAAAGCTATAGCCGATCGCTTCGATAAAACCTAGGTCGGTGAGGGTGCGCCGGATCTGGCGCTTCCGATCTTCGTTCGGGGCGAGTTCCCCTGCGCCGTACGCCGGCGGGAGCTGGTTGCCGATATTCTCGTAACCGCTGTGACGGACGACCTCTTCGACGAGATCTTCTTCGATGGCGATGTCGTGGCGCCAGGAGGGCGATGAAAATGTGCCGTCGCCGCTCGGCGTTATCCCGAGGTCGGTTAAGATTCGATCGCAGTCGGCCGGTGGCACCTCGAGACCTGAAAGCCTGGTGACGGCGTTCGCCAGGTCGGAGGAGGCGACCGTTTGTGCACGGTGGCGCGAGGGATAGATGTCGATAAGATCGGCCGCTTCGCCGCCGGCAAGTTCGACGATGAGTTCCGTTGCTCGGTAAGACGCTCGGATGAGATTCTCGATATCTACGCCACGTTCGAAGCGGTAGCTTGCTTCGGTGGCGAGCCCGAGTTTACGGGAGGTTTGGCGGATGTTGTCGCGATCGAAATACGCAACCTCGAGCAGTACGTTGGTCGTTTCATCGGTGATGCCGCTGTTCATACCGCCCATCACACCAGCGACGGCGGCGGGCTTTTCGGCGTCGCAGATGGCTAGCACTGAATCATCGAGCTTACGTTCGACCTCGTCGAGTGTGGTGATCGTGTCGCCTGCAGCGGCACGGCGGACGACTATGCGGCTGCCGGCAAGTTTATCGAGATCGAAGGCGTGCATCGGCTGGCCGAGCTCGTGCATAACGTAGTTTGTTATGTCGGCGATGTTGTTGATGGAACGTTCACCGATCGCTTCGAGGCGGTTAATGAGCCATTCTGGTGACGGGCCTATCTTGACGTTACGGATAATCCTTGCGGTGAAGCGACTGCAGAGTTCGGGAGCCTCGATCTTGACAATCTCAGGTGCAAGGACAGCGGGGAAGGGAACCGCGTCGATGCTGGGGACCGCGCCGGGCGAACTGCCCACCGGGCGTATTTCGGCACCCGTGATCACTCCAAGCTCACGGGCGACGCCGAGATGCGAAAGACAATCGGGCCGGTTCGATGTCAGATCGATGTCGAAAATCAGATCATCTCCGTGCGGATGAATGCCCTCTATCGCAAGGCCGACACGGGTCAGTGCCGCCGCCGTTTCCTCGGCCGTGAGGTCCAGATCGATGATATCTTTAAGCCAGTTGTAGCTAATGTTCATTGGTATTTATGGGATCACAATGCTTCCCTCGCGTACGTCGAGACTACAGAACTCTGAAACCAATATTCGCTCATTTCAGCGAGAAACTCTCTAGTGATCGGAAATCCGGAGTTCGACCCGATCACGGAATCTATTCCGCACTTTGCGCAAAGGGCACATTGATCCTCGTCAACCCAGTCAACGATCTCAGCAGGTGCGTAGACATCGAGGCAATAAAAGCAACCGCAACTCTCGCTAGCGAGCAATTCGTTACGATGGAAGCTCGAATGCCTATGCGCGTTGATGAGCCGCTCAACGTCTTGCATTTACCTAAACTGCTCCAAAAATCTCACGTCGTTTTCGAACATATGGCGGATGTCGTCTATGTTAAACATTAGGGCTGCCATGCGTTCAAGGCCGAAGCCGAAGGCGAAGCCTGAATAGACCTGCGGGTCGACGCCAACTGCTTTGAGCACGTTGGGATGGACCATGCCGGAGCCGCCTAGTTCTATCCAACCGGAGCCTTTGCATGGGCGGCAGCGGTCGTCGTCGAATCGGCCGGTACCGTGGCATTTGAAGCACGAAAAGTCGAACTCCGCCGATGGTTCGGTGAACGGGAAGTATGACGGACGAAAGCGCGTGACAGTGTCTTCGCCGAAGAGGCGCTTGAGCCACTCGGTGACGGTACCCTTCAAATGAGCCATTGTGATGCCTTTATCGACGCACAGGCCCTCGATCTGGTGAAACATCGGCACGTGCGTCATATCCGGCGTGTCGCGGCGGAAAACCTTGCCCGTGGCGATGATGCGGATCGGCACGCCGCGGCGTTCCATGGCACGGATCTGCACGGTAGATGTTTGCGAACGCAGAGCGAAGCCTTCGGTCGTATAGAACGTGTCC
>JACDAK010000110.1 GCA_013695495.1 Blastocatellia bacterium
ATGAGATGGGCTCACTGCAGTTACGGCATTTACCCCGTAGCAGCAGCCAACTCAGGATCGGAATATTGTCGTATGGCTTGATCGATTTGCCGCACTTAGGGCACGCCGAATTGGGAAAGACGATCGATTCTTCCCTGGGAACCCGGTGGATCACTACGTTCAAGAAACTGCCTACCGCGGCTCCGAAGATGAAGATGAAAGCGAAGCCGACGCTATCCGGAATACCGGTCAGGTCCGAAAAGGAAGATAACAAGAGGGCCATAGTTGAAGGTTGATTCAAAAAGATGACATCAAACGGAAAGAAGGATGCTGGTCTGCATCCTTCTAAATACTACATCGTTTTGTGAAATTCCGAAATAGATCAAACGGCCTCTGACTGTGACGTGAAGTTGAACGACTTAAGCTTTAGAGCCGGAAGCAGGGAAGCACTTCCACCACCGCCCTCTGAACCGCCGACGCGTTCCGAGACACCAATCGTCTCAACGTTGCCCGGGGCAAGCATCTGCGTGACAGATTGATTGAAGCGGAAATTTTTCACGGGATAGGCGATCTTGCCGTTTTCGATGAGCCAAACGCCATCTCGTGTGAGGCCGGTAGAACTTGCGGTACGCGGGTCAGTGGAACGGATGTACCAGAAACGCGTTACAAGAATTCCGCGCTCAGTCGATTTGATCATTTCTTCAAGAGTTGCTTTTTTGCCCGAAGCTTCCATGATCGTGTTGACCGGGCCCGGAGTTGGTTCACGGTCCTTTTGCTTTGCCCAAAAACGGTTGTAGATGAGGTTCTCTAGCTTTCCGTTACGTACTAGGTGGAGACGCTCTGCAGGTAGGCCGCCTTGAGCGGACTGCGAGCCGGGTACGTCAGGATTCCACGGGTCGCTGAAAATGTTGATCCGCTCGTCGAAGATCTGCTCACCAAGCTTTGTCTTACCGCCAGGGAGCGAATAAGCACTGCGTCCTTCTTCGGCATTCCGAGCGTTGAAGCCGAAGCTGAGATTTCCGAGCAGATCCGCGACAGCCTGCGGTTCGAGAACGACAGTGTATGCTCCCGGATCGATTGTGCGGGCATTACGACCATCCATTGCCTTCCTGATCGCCTCGCGGGCAATTCGGTCAGTGTCGAGCTTGCCAATGTCGTAGTGACTACGGAGAAAGTAACCGGAGCTCGTGCCATCGGGAGTTCGTGCGGTCATCGAAAGGCTGACGTTCGTTGTCTTTTCATAGTCAAAGTTTCCGTTTTTGGTCGCCGAGGCACCGGCCTGTACTCGCGCGGAGTGAAAACCGGCTCCGATCACTTTGTTCTTTTCGCATTCCGTAAGGATTCGACCGATGTTACGAGCGCGATCCCTAAGCGATAGCTTGGCCGTTGCATCGACGTGGCGGGTCACGGGCTTATACTTTTGTGCGCCCAGTGTCGGCATATACTCGCGATCGACCGGCGCAAGCTTGGCAATACGATGAGCTTCCTCAACCATCGCCTTGAGGCTTGCATCGTCAAGATCGTTCGTTGACGATGATCCGCGCCGGCCGTCGATCCACACGGTCACGTTCGCCGACCGGGAATCGCGCTGGCCGCTAGTGAGAAAGCTGTTCGCTGCAAAGCGAAGATGCATAAGGCGATCGCTGCCGACACCTGCGAACGCATCGTCGGCGTTGACCAGTGAAAGGATCTTATCTGTATAAGCTTTTGCTTCTTTTTCGTCTAACAGCATCTTTGTCTCCCCTTAGCTTTCGATCGGCGTTGATGAGGTGTTCAGTACATTGATCTTACGGAACCGGGCCACCGGACAGCCGTGCGATACGGCGTTGGATTGGCCGGGTTCGCCCTTGCCGTCGTTGAAAGAGCCGGGAACCTCGTAGGTCGACTTACCGCCAATTCCATCACATGCGCCCCAGAAATCGGTCGTGCGCGACTGATATGCCACGTCGCGGAGCATACCGGCGATCTTTCCGTCTTTGATCTCCCAGAACGTTTGTCCGCCGAACTGGAAGTTGTACCGCTGTTGGTCGATAGAGTAACTACCCCGGCCGAAGATCATGATGCCCTTTTCCACATCCGAGATCAGATCCTGAGTGGAAACATCCTTTTCGTTCGGGGGCATGGAAATGTTCGGCATACGCGGGAACGGGACGCTGCCCCAGCTGTCTGCGTGCAAACATCCGTACGACTCTTTCTTCCCGATAAGCGGAGCGAGGTCGCGAGTTGTTTGCCATTCTACAAATACTCCGTCCTTTACGATGTGCCAGCTCTGAGCTTTGACTCCTTCGTCATCATAGCCGACGGTCGCAAGGCCTAGCGGATCGGTGCGGTCCGCGATGAAGTTCACTATCTTTGAACCGAACTGCAATTTACCGGTCTTATCCGGCGTGAGGAAGCTTGTGCCTGCGTAGTTGGCCTCCCAAAGCAAGGCACGGTCGAGTTCGGTCGGGTGGCCGACGGATTCATGAATTGTAAGAAACAGGTGCGAGGGGTGAAGCACAAGGTCGTAATTGCCTGGCTCGACGGACTTTGCCGACAATTTCATTACCGCTTCGTCAGCAGCCTGTTTTGCCTCGGCTTGCCAGTCGTGCTGCTCTATATATTCGTAACCAATGGATTGTGCCTCGCGTAGGGAGCTTCGGGTCTGAAAATCACCGGTGCTTCGATTCACGGCGGTGACCGTAAAGCTCGGATTTCCGCGAATCAAGTATTGCTCGATCTTCGATCCGTCGGACGTCGCGAGATATTTCTGTTCGTTAACCCATGCCATGGATGAATTAACGAAGGTGACGCCCGTGACGGCCAGAGCGGCTTCGTTGATCTTCAGAAGATGCTCGACCTTTTCATCGATCGGGACCTCGAACGGGTCCTTTACAAAGCGTCCTCTCCAGGTCGTTTCAACGGCGGACACAGGTACCAGCTCGATCTTCCGCTTGTTGAACTCCGCGTTCGCTTTGGCGATCGCTATAGCGTCAGCAGTGACACGGTTCACCTCTTCAAGCGTGACAAGCGGACTCGCAGCGAAACCCCACGTACCGTTCACCAGCACGCGGACGCCGAACCCGAAATTCTCACCGCTGGAGACGTTCTGGACCTGACGCTCCCGCGTGGAAACGGCCTGTAAGCGGTAGCGATTAATGCGTATGTCAGCGTACGATGCTCCGAGGCGTTTAGCTGTGGCGAGCGCGGCGTCTGCCAAGCGACTCTTGTTCACTTCAAGAAACTCGCTCGTCGCAGCCTGCGCGTCATAGACCCACGTCGGCAACGTCACCGCTCCGAGAGCGACGCCGGCAGTCTTGATGAAATCACGTCGAGAAAAGGTCATTATTCCCCCTCAAAAGTTATGTCTAGTTTGTGAGAACGCTACAGAAAAGTACTTCGAATTGTAGAGACATCGCACGCATGTGTCAATTGCACGCTGATTTTGACGAGGCAGGCAATATGTCTCGGGTATCAAGCAGAAATCTGTAGTCGGTCGTACATTTCGAGGAGTCGTGCGTAGATATACTTCATAAATTCGTGGCAGATGACAATTGAGTATTTGTCGACGCCAGCGTTGAACCCGCGGTATGCGGGTTTTTTCATCTCACGGGAAAACATTCAGCATTTTCAACAGCCGTGGGAACAAACGGATCATGATCAGGG
>JACDAK010000127.1 GCA_013695495.1 Blastocatellia bacterium
CGTCGGGCCTAGATACTCGGTCGATCTTCTTCGGGGGGTTCCTTCCGAACCGCCAAAGCGAGAGGCAAAAGCGGCTCTCTCAGGTGCAGGACATACCCGCGACCCTGGTTTTTTATGAGACGCCGCATCGGCTCGTGCGTGCTCTGGAAGATGCGGCCGCCGTCCTCGGCGATCGAAGGGCGGCAGTGGCACGCGAACTCACCAAAATGCACGAAGAAGTTCAGCGTGGCACCCTTATTTCGCTGAAAAAACATTTCGAAGCCAATGCAAATTTGCGCGGAGAATTCGTTCTTGTAATTGACGAAGAGCCTGCTAAACGAGTTATTACCCAAAATGAGCAGCTTCTTAGTCGCTTGAAAGAACTCGAAGACGAGGGAATTGAAAGAAGAGCAGCACTGAAGACCGCGGCGCGAGAGCTGGGAATGACGCGGTCGGAAGCGTACCGGATCACGGCGAGGCGAGGCTAAATTGCTGCTCAGGCAACTATTTCGAGGTTTCAAGATTCTGTATCGGTGATTTCAACGTTAAGGTTTGGAAGGAGTTAGGGATGCTTCGATCGTTAATAACCACATTTTCATTGGCGGCACTGCTTTTTGTGTCCTTGGCCGGCCCTATGCAAGTTTCTGCACGCCGCTGCGGCGAAAAGCCGCCGGAAACACTCCTTGCTCTCTACCGGAACAGCGTGTCGATCCATATCGGAACCTATGACGGGTCGATCGATGTGGGAATGATCGAAGAGACGGAGTCCTACAGCGTGTATCAGATCGAGAAGAAGTTCTCTTTTTCATCGACCCTAAAGGGCGAATCGCTCAAGTTGTTCAATGCTAAAGAGTCCGACTATCGCTATAGAGGCAGCGCAGACGACGACGAAGCGCCGATCGAGGAAGATTACGAGCACGACTACGAATACGGTTACCGGGAACTAAAGGAAGGCGACGCGGTAATGGTCTTTCTGAGGAAGGCCGAGGGTTCCGAGGAGCTCGAGCTCGCAGATTATCGCGACGCTGTGAAACGGCTTTCGCCTGAAGAAATGGCGGCATACGAGTCACGTGTTAAGGAATTGAACGGATTGTTCAGCGAGGGCACGCCTTCTGATCAGGCTATCGTAAATTGGCTGGTGGCTACAGCGGCAGATCCGCTGACCCGTTGGGAAGGCGTTTACGAGCTTCTCAGCAGCTTTGAGAATAACGAGTGGAGGGCCGAGCGCGCGAAACATATCGCAGCAAAGCTTGAGCGCGGCGAAAAGTTGGAAGATTGGGAACTGAACGCAGATTTCGAAGATTCGGGCGTTCACAACAATTCTGCATATGCCGCGCTTCTGACCGATGAGCAAAAGCAAGCGCTTATGCAGATGCTGTTCGACAGGAAGGACGCCGTTGAAGGGCAACAGGACGAGGCGAAAGAACCGGAAGAAGCCGGGAAGATCGATGAGGGCGATCGGGTGCTGATGCAGCTGGTTCGCCGCTGGGGCGACAACCGCCTCGCTGAATTTCTCCTGGGCGAGCTGCGGAATAACACTGAGCCGCCCTATCTTAAGTACGAGCTAATGACGACGATCGCGGCGATCCTTGGTGACGCGGAGATCAGAGATCTGGCGGGGCGCTATGTCGATATCTATCAGGATGACGAACAAGAGGTGGAGATTGACGAAGAGGAACTAGCGGACAAAGGGGAACGCATAGAGCCGGCTGTAAGCGACGAGGCAGCGGATGTCGCACCCGAAGAAAAAATCGAAGCCGGCGACACGAATGGGGCCGAAGTTACGCGTAAGATTACGTACGGCGAAATTCGAGCCGCCCTGCTCGCGGAATTTATTTCTCGCAGCGAACAGAAATTGACAACTATTAACTGATTGTTTCCATCTAAAGAGACTGTTACAGGTAGGTAAGTATAACGCCCGACACACATTAAAAATTGTTGGGCGTTTTACATGCTCGATCGAGCTATTTTATACAAAGGAGTACTTCATTATGAAAAAATTACTTTTCTCAATGGTTCTCACGGCTTTCGCAAGCGTTTCTGCATTTTCGCAGTTTACCGATGACCGAAAGGGTGAGTTTTTTATCGGCTATTCGAATCAGCAGGTTGATACGGGTGTTGACCCGACCGACTTTGATTCGTTCGTTAATGATCGTGAGACCTTTCATGGTTTCAATGCATCGGGTGTTTACAATGTCGGCCGCTACGTTGGCGTAAAGGGTGATATCTCGGGCGCTTATAAGAGGCAGAGCTTCAACTTTGCGGTTCCCACGGGTCCGGGCACCTCGGGTAACGTTGCATTTGATGCTGACGCAGCGCTTTATAACTTCGTTGCCGGCCTTCAGTTCAAGGACAACAGCACTGATGGACGGGTTAAGCCCTTTGCTCATGTCATGGGCGGACTTGGCCATGCACGTCTTAAGGTGTCGAACCTTAACTGTACGGGTGGAGTTGATTGTACGGGCGTTGCTGGTTCTGAATCAGAAAACGGTCTCGCAGGCGTATTCGGCGGCGGAATCGACATCAGACTCAATAATCGTGTCGATCTTCGTTTGATCCAGGTTGACTACAACCCTATTCGCTTAGGCGGGGAAGTCAGCCACAATATGCGTTTCGGGATCGGTTTCGTCTTTAAGTAGACCGAACTTGATGATAAACAAAAAGGGAGCGATCTTTTGGGTCGCTCCCTTTTGTCTTTTGGTAATAAGCCTAACGCCTTGTGAGTTCGGGCGGCAACGTCTTATCGACAGCCGGACGTTCCTTCAGCTCAGCCAACTTCCACATTGTCAGAAAGATCGTACGCGCGATCTTTTCCATTTTTTGATAGTCGATCTTGTCTGCAGTGTCGCCGGGTTGATGATAATCCGCGTGAACGCCGGTAAACCAAAATGCCACCGGGATGCCGTTCACCGCGTAGTGGAAATGATCGGAGCGGAAGAAAAAGCGATTCTTGTCGTTCGGGTCGTCATACTTGAAGTTGTAGTCAAGGTTCAGAAATGAACTATTCGTGCTGCGGGT
>JACDAK010000142.1 GCA_013695495.1 Blastocatellia bacterium
CGTATATTAATGAACTCAAAGATAAGATAGGCGAGGCTGTCACGCTTAAGGGCTGGCTTTACAACTCGCGTTCTAGCGGGAAGCTTGTGTTTTTGCAGCTTCGGGATGGGACCGGGACGGTGCAGTGCGTGGTGTTCAAGGGCAATGATGAAGCTCTTTTTGACACAGCGAAAGGCGTCGGACAGGAATCGTCGATCATCGTCACCGGGACTGTAAAAGAAGACGCACGGTCGGCGATCGGCGTTGAGCTCGACGTAACGGCTCTCGAAGTGCTGCAGAACGTCCACGACTATCCGATAACGCCAAAGCAGCACGGCACCGAGTTCCTGATGGAGAACCGCCATCTCTGGATCCGCTCCAAACGCCAGCACGCCGTGCTAAAGGTTCGCCACACCGTTATAAAAGCCGTCCGCGATTACTTCGACAGCAACGGTTTTACGCTCGCGGACACGCCCATCTTCACGCCGGCGGCATGCGAAGGCACGACAACGCTATTTGAGGTGGACTATTTCGGCGACGACAAAGCGTATCTGACGCAATCCGGTCAGCTTTATAACGAAGCCACCGCCGCGGCGTTCGGAAAGTCCTACGCATTCGGTCCGACCTTCCGCGCAGAGAAATCAAAGACGCGCCGCCACCTCACAGAGTTCTGGATGGTGGAACCCGAGGTCGCCTACGCGGGCTATGAAGACATGATGGACCTCGGCGAAGGCCTCATTCTATTCATCGTCGAACGCGTCCTCAACGACCGCAAGCACGAACTCGCCGCGCTCGAACGCGACACCACCGTGCTCGAAGCGATCAAGGGCCCGTTCCCCCGCGTGCATTACGACGAAGCCGTCAAAACGCTGCAAGAGGGCCATGCCAATGGCGAACTCGAGAACAGTTTCGAATGGGGCGGCGATTTCGGAGCGCCCGACGAGACATATCTGTCCAAACAGTACGGCCAGCCGGTTTTCGTCCACCACTTCCCTACCGCTATCAAAGGCTTTTATTTTGAAGTTGATAAGGACCGGCCCGAATGCGCCCTCGGCATCGACCTGCTCGCCCCCGAAGGCTACGGCGAGATCATCGGCGGCGGCGAACGCGCCTCGTCGCTTCCCTATCTCGAAGAGCAGCTAAAGGCGCACGGCCTGCCGCAGGACATTTTCGAATGGTATCTCGACCTGCGCCGATACGGCAGCGTCCCGCACGCCGGCTTCGGCATGGGCATCGAGCGCACCGTCGCCTGGATGTGCGGCATCGAACACGTCCGCGAAACCATCCCATTCCCCCGCATGCTCTACCGCCTCCGGCCATAGCTTTCGGGAAACGTGTGCGCGTTAGCTTGGCCCATTACATGACCCTAATATAAGCATCGCTGCAATATTGGAAGCCGCACAGGTAGACGCAGATCTTAACACGTAGAGCTAGACCGCCATCGGCGTTCTGACAAGCTCATTTGTTGCAGACGGTGCACTGAGCAACTTTGTTGCCGCCTCGCGATTGAGAGGCCGTCCGAAAAGATATCCTTGTCCATACCCGCACTCTAGATCCCTCAATTGAAACGCTTGATCTTGCGTCTCAATGCCTTCGGCGATGATCTCAAGGCGAAGTGTCTTTGCAAGAGCGACGATCGTCTTCACGATCTGACGGTTATCTTCACCCTCTGCCAACTGATCGATAAAGGACCGGTCAATCTTGAGCGAACTTAAAGGAAGCCGATGCAAATTGTTGAGGCTGGAATAGCCCGTGCCAAAGTCGTCGATACTAATGCGGACGCCCATTTGATTCAGTTTCGTCATCGTGTCGATGATCGAATCCGTGTTTTCGACCATCATTGTCTCCGTGATCTCCAGTTTCAATGTCGCCGGAGGGATGCCCGTTTCTTGTAATACTTCGCCCACGTGGTTTATAAAGTCCGGGTCCTGAAACTGACGGCATGACGCGTTAACACTCATCCAGATATCAGTATTCGACTTTGCACTCTGCCACTCGCGCAGTTGCATACAAGCCTCGCGCAACACCCATCTGCCGATCTTTACGATGAGATCTGAACCCTCTGCCAGTGGAATGAATTCTACCGGCGATATCATCCCCCTAATAGGATGCTGCCAACGGATCAGGGCTTCAAAGCCGGCCAAGTTTCCAGCGTCCAGATGGACGATAGGCTGGTATACCAGGAGAAACTCTTTCCGCTCGAGCGCATCGCGTATATCGGTCTCGAGCCTCAAAAGCCGCGACACCGCTTCTTGCATCTCCGGTTCGAACACCACCCATTGAGCTCTGCCCCGACGCTTAGCCTGATAAAGAGCCGTGTCGGCGTCCCGCAGAATATGTTCGAAGCGCTCGTAATCACGGTTCCAAACCGCTATTCCGATGCTAAAGGTCGCATCGATCTTTCGGCCATCAACCGTGTACGTTTCCGACAGTTCAGATACTGCGCGCTCTACAAAGCCGGAAATTTCTTCCGTGGTCACGTCGTCTACGATCATCGCAAACTCGTCTCCGCCGAGTCGCGCAACAGTGTCGGTTTCTCTGAAGACGGAAGTCAGCCTCGAAGCGATCTGCTGCAGCAGCTCATCACCAAGTAGGTGCCCGAACGTATCGTTCACCAGCTTAAATCGGTCGAGGTCGAGATATACCACTGCAAAATAAGAATCGATTTTCCGAGAAGAACGCCGAAACGCAACATCTAGTCTGTCGATGAACAACGCTCGGTTGGACAAGCCGGTGAGCGCGTCGTGGAACGCATCATGCAAGAGTTGCTCTTCAGCTCGCTTCTTTTCGCTGATATCGCTGATGTGAAACAGAAAGTGGGGTGTGCCGTCCAGCCCAGGTATCATCGACGAACTCCATGTCACCCAGATGCTGCCGCCGTCCTCTCGCGTCATCTCGAAGTCGAGAGAGACCGACCCCCTGTCGTCATTTGCCAGGCGCGCAAGTTCTAAGAGAAACGCGTCTCGATACTCCGGTTTTATAAATTGTATAAACTCTGAACCGTCGGCACCGGAATTATCTATCGCGAGCATCGTCCGGATAGCTTCATTCGTTTGGATTATTTTACCTGTGGTCGATACGAGCAAGGCTCCGACGGAAGCACTCTCAAAGGCGGCCCGGAACTGGGCTTCACGCTCGAGGATGGTTGCGTTCAGCGTATTTTGCTTATCGAGATGGGTCGTAACCTCGGCAACGTGCCGGCTTAGGTGTTCACGTCGGTCTCGCGCGAGCCTCAAATACTTGGCTAAAAGCTGATTAACGGCGAATCCGGCTATCGATAAAGGCGCGAAGAACAAGAATGCATAATTGTTATGGTAGATCGCAAATGCCACAGATCCGGCTAGGCAAACAATTCCGAGAAACAATGATACTATCTGAAAAAAACGCTCACGGGTTATCATAAATTAAGGAGGCGATGGTGCTGGGTGGAATGAAGGAAAGCAGAAACTATCCTTAAACGAGTTTAAACCCACTTTAACCACCGGTCAATATATTTCTTTATGAACAACGCTTTATCGCAGGGTCAAGTCTTACCCGATTTCGAGTTACCGTCCATCAGAGGAGATAAATGGCATCTCGCGAGTTACCACGGCCGCGTTGTAGTACTGCTATTTTATCCCGGGAACGAAACAATGGTATGCACAAAACAACTCTGCTCAGTTCGAGATAATTGGTCGCAATACTTCGATACCGGAGCGGAAATTGTTGGTATCTCGCCCGGCACCCCAGACGAACATAGAACGTTCGCTTCCCGTCATCATCTGCCGTTCGATCTGTTGGCGGACGCCGGGCGCGAGGTCACAAAGAGATTTGTGAAGCACACGATCTGGCCGATCTGGGCCACACGCGGAATAGTTATTATCGATGCGAAAGGTCTTATCCGATTTCGCGATGTTATGCTTCGAGCCTTTCGCCCTAATGACGACGCGATCCTCTCGGAGATCCACCTTGCTGAATATGACCTTGTCGCAGGCAATTGAGTGTGCCGTACATCGCCGCCATGGCGGCCAACACGTAAAATTAGTGAGTTATCTCTGGATGGAGGAGCATGACCCCAAACCTCGCATGTCTGGGCGGGCGTCCGCGCTTCGCCTAAAAGGCGCCCGCATTTACTGCCCGCTGCCGTAGCAGGGGTTTAAGCGGCTCATTTTGGGAGCTGAGGGTCCGCGGTCGGTTGATCTCGAATGCGGGTGCCTAAGGGTTGTGCCCGAAAGCAAAAAAAAGTTTCTCCAAATCGCCTTTTCGCCAACAATGTCACCTACCTAACACCAACCAGTCTCCAAACACTGTAATCTTTTGATATTGGCGAATGGCCCAGGGTAGCATCCTAATCTCGCAAGGGTATCTGCGGGATCGGGGAAAACGTCCCGAGCCATCCAAACTGGTTCTCGAGCGTCCATTGCCGAGAACCGCAAGTCGCGAAAGCGCCGGAAACCGCTGCGTTCAAAACGAACCCAGCGGTTTTCGACTGTCTGCGCCTAGCGGGAGCCATGCTTCCGTGCGGACAAGAGTGTCCGCGCTCCGCCTAACACCTACGAAAAGGCTGCGCCGCACCGCCCTCGGCATCCGGCCACCTGCCCTTTAACCGAATCCATTCCTTGTCCTTAGTCGAAACTCCATTCTGAACAATTTGCTTCTCTGCGGGATCGGTGCGAAAATCTGCGGCATCTGTTCCTGTGCAATTCCTTTTCTTCGGAGGGTTTATGAGAAAGATAACTGCTGTGCTTTTGGGGATCATTGCCGTGCTATGTTTCGCGCTCCACCCGGTCGAGGCTCAGCGCTTGGTGCGCACATCGCTCAGCGGGACCATGACGCCCGCCAGCGTCAACGAACGGATGCGAAGCGTGTTCACAGAAGCCGCACCGCCCGCGGCGACGGCGGACATCGACCTCATCAAGATCACGTACACCTCCACCGACCAGGCGGGCAGGCCCGCCACGTTGTCGGGCCTTGTGGCGATGCCGCGCGGGGGAGCTCCCAGGGGGCTAGTCGTCTTTAATCACGGCACAATCTTTGATCGCCGACGCTCGCCGTCCCGCTGGAAAGGCGCGCGCGACGATTCAGAAGCCGAAACGGCAACGCTCGCCTTCGCCTCGGGGGGCTATGCGGTGGCGATGCCCGACTACATCGGCCTCGGCGACCATGTGGGCACGCATCCCTATCCGCTAAATGTCGTCAACGCACGGTCAGCGGTCGATATTATCGGCGCCGCACGCAGCCTCGCCGCGCGACAGAATTATCAGCTCGGCAACCGCCTCTTTGTCACCGGATATTCCGAAGGCGGCGGTGTCGCGATGGCGCTGACGAAAGAGCTCGAATCCATGCCGGGCTCGGCATATCGCGTAACGGCAGCCGCACCCGCGTCGGGCTCCTACGACCTTACCGGAGCGACCCTCGACTTTTTGCTAAGGCCCACCGGCGCCCCCGAAGGCTTCGTCATCCGTCTCTATCTGCTCTCTTATTCGGCGTTTTCGTTCCACAAGAACAACGGAGCAAAGCTCACCGACTATTTCAAACCCGCAATGTCTTTCTCGATCGCGCAAAACTACAAACGCACGCTCACCGACGAAGACCTTATCAAACGCCTCGCGGTCACATCGGCCCTCATGCGGGCGAACAACTCGCTTCGCAATGTGTTAACCGACCGTTTCGTGCGCGTGATGGAAGCCAAAGACACAAGTGACCCCGTCATCCGCGAACTCGCCGCCAACAATGTGTACGATTGGGCACCGCGCACACCCATGCTGCTCATAAATCTCGAAGGCGACACCATCGTCGACCCCGCAAACACCGACAACGCACTCCGGGCGATGCGTGCCCGCGGCGTTCCGGCCGCCAACCTTCAGCACCGCGTCATCCGCAACCCCCAACTCAACCACATCACCGCCGTCCCGACCGCCCTAGCCCACGCGCGCGCATATTTCGACAACCAGCCCCGCTAACCTCACCGCAGATCGAGCGGCATAGCCGCAAGACCGAGAGCGGTTTGCATCAACGCATCTTAAGCTCCGTCGGAGCGGTCTGTTTATAGAAACGCGACCATCTATATATATGTAAAAGCTCCCGAGATGCACCATCAACCACCCGCTACGGTGGGTGGCACTGCCTGTGATCCCCGCGGAGCGGGTCGCGACGGTTCGGAGTTAGATGAACTCGGGAATGTAATGTAAACTTCTGCGTTTGGAGGCGCGGCGTGAGGGTTTATGACAAGGACTCTGCTATTCGTGGCGATTGGGGGGATGTTGGGGTCGGTTTGCCGGTACCTGTCGACGACGGCTGCGGTGCAGTTTTTGCCGTGGGCGTTCCCGGTTGGGACGTTCGCGGTCAATGTTGTCGGCAGTTTTGTGATGGGAGCGGCCGTCGGCTTGTTTGAAAGATATACGACGATGGGCTCTGACTGGCGGATCTTTGTGACGGCGGGTTTCTGCGGAGGATTTACGACCTTTTCGGCGTTCGCATTTGAGAACCTCGTCTTGCTGACCGAACGCCAATACGCGCTTTTCGCAGCCTACAGCCTCGCATCCTTCGTCCTATGCATCGCCGCCGCCCTCGCCGGCCTCATCCTGACCCGCCCATAACCAAACCCCAACCGCCTCGTGCCGCTAACGCTCAGGC
>JACDAK010000155.1 GCA_013695495.1 Blastocatellia bacterium
GTAGAGTGTTCACGGCCGGCGAAGTTTTCGGCGGTGAGGGCCAGCACTTCCGTTTGCTCTTCGGGGATGTCGAGGAGGTCGAGATTTTCTTCGATGAGCGCACACGCTCGGCGTGATTTGTCGACAAAGGTGACGTGCTCGGCTCCGCGCGAGAGTGCTTCGATGCCAATGGCCCCGCTGCCGGCGCAAAGATCGAGGAAGCGCGAATCGGAGACCCGCGGAGCGAGGACGTTGAACACGGTTTCGCGCAGGCGATCGGATGTCGGGCGGGTCTTTTGGTCGGACGGGCTTTTGAGCACCCGGCCGCGATATGTTCCGGCGATAACGCGCATTTTGTTACCCTATCTCAGCGAGCTTGAATTTCGCATCGCGGTCGACCTTTTCGATCAGTTTTGAAGTTTCGGAAGTGAGCCGTTTCTCGCCGAGGTAAGATTCGGCTTCGGCTCGGGCTGCTTCGAGTATTTCGTAATCTCGGATGATGTTGGCGAGCTTGAACATTTGAATACCGGATTGGCGTGTTCCGAGTATTTCACCCTGACCGCGAATTTCAAGGTCTTTTTCTGCGATCTTGAAGCCGTCGTTCGTTTCTTCCATTATACCGAGGCGTTCTTTAGCGACGGCGGTCTTTCTGTCGCCGGTGAGCAGAACGCAGAAGCTTTCGTCGGTACCGCGCCCCACGCGGCCGCGAAGCTGGTGGAGTTGAGAGAGGCCGAATCGTTCGGCGTGCTCGATGACCATTAGCGTTGCATTGGGGACGTCTACGCCGACCTCGATGACGGTGGTCGAGACGAGGACATCTATACTCCCCTCGACGAACGTGCTCATCACCTCGTCTTTTTCCGCGGGCTTCATCTTGCCGTGGAGGAGGCCTACGCGGCGATGCGGGAAGACGCGGTCGCGGAGTTCCTCGAACATTTTGGTCGCGGCTTTGAGATCGACTTTCTCTGATTCCTCTATGAGCGGATAGACGACGTAGGTCTGGCGGCCCTTGGCGAGCTCTCGTTCGATGCCTTTGTAGACGCCGATGCGCTTGTCTTCACCGGCGACGACCGTTTTGATAGGCATGCGGCCGGGCGGGAGTTCGTCGATGATGGAGACGTCGAGATCGCCATAAACGGTCATGGCAAGCGAACGCGGGATCGGCGTGGCTGTCATTACGAGGACGTCGGGGTTGAGGCCGTGACGTTTTAGCTCGGCACGCTGGAGAACGCCGAAGCGGTGCTGTTCGTCAATGACGGCGAGCCCGAGGTTTTCGAATTCGATCTTCTCTTGAATGAGCGCGTGGGTGCCGATGACGATCTGTGCGGTGCCGCTGCGGATCTCGTCTTGGATGCGACGCTTTTCAGCGGAGCGGGTGCTTCCGGTGATCACGGCGACGCGGTAACCGGTGCCGGCGAACATCGCGGTGGCGTTACGCGCGTGTTGTTCGGCTAGGATCTCAGTGGGAGCCATCAAGGCAGACTGATAGCCGTTTTCTGCGGCAGCGAACATTGCGATGAACGCGACGATCGTTTTGCCGCTTCCGACGTCGCCTTGGACCAGGCGGTTCATCGGGGAGTCGGAGGTCATGTCGTCCATTATGCGGCGGACGACGCGTTTTTGTGCGTCGGTGAGCTTGAAGGGGAGCCACTCGGCAACACGGTTTTTGAACGCGTCGGTTATTTCGATGACCGTGCCTTTGGGTTCTTTTTTGCGTTCGCCGCGGATGAGTTGGAGCGAGAAGCTGAGCGAGAAGAATTCTTCGAAAATGAGGCGGCGGTGCGCTGCACTGCGGAACATTTCGTAATCGGCGACCGATGCATCGTCGGGTGGAAAGTGGATCTCACGAACTGCCGCGGCGCGTGATACCAGGTCGTTGCGTTTGCGAAGATCGGCGGGAAGATGTTCGTCGATGCTGCTGACATCGAGCTTCTCTAATACCGCGAATATGACTTCGCGAAGGCGCTTTGTCTGGAATGGGCCGAGTTTTCGGTAGATCGGCACCCGGCGTGCGGTGTGAACTGTCGCGAACTCGGGATTTTCGACGTCGGCCTCGAGGCCGTCGTCATCACTGCCCGCTTTTGTAATTGGTGCCTCGGCGGGTGTTGGCTCGGGCGCATCGGCTTTTAAGAGGCCGAATGCATCCGCGTCGGAATCGAGGGGGAGAAGTTCCAGTTCTTCGGGTTTGCTTACCTTCAGCGAAAAGGTATTGCGCTTGCCGTCCCATTCCCACTTACCGTGGGCGACAAAGCGAGTTCCGCGTTTGAATCGTTCGGTGTAGAAGCCAATAGCGTGTTTTGCCGTTTTGCCCGAGAGGAACCAGAGAACGACGACGGGTTTTTTCGTACGTTCACGGTCGCTGGCGGTCACCTCGAATATATATAGGGGCGGCTGCTTGGGGTGGCGGTTCTTACCGACCTGAAACCCGCCGGAGACGCGGACGAAGAGTTCGATTGATGCTTCAATGCCATCGTAGAGATGACCGATGCCGATGAAGTTAGAGCGGTCCTCGTAACGCGCGGGGAAGTAGCCGAGGAGATCTTCGACGGTCACCTGGGTAAGGTCGGAGCGGCCGGCGTGTTTTGACACGGCAGCCGCGAGCTTTTTAGCAAGTCCGGCAGAGAGATTGGCGATTCCGTGACTGCTAAGTTCGACGATGGGTGTTTTGAGGGTCAGATTCATCGGAAACCAGCGGCCTTTTTGCGAGTCGCCCGAACAATTCTAGACGGCACGGTCGATCGGGGCAAGACAGGCCATGCAAGCG
>JACDAK010000163.1 GCA_013695495.1 Blastocatellia bacterium
TCCATAACCGTTGTTTAGGGTATCACTAACGTTTATATTGAAAGCTCGCTGTGTGTTCTCGATGATGTCCAGTGGCAGATAGGTAACGCGCTGAGTTCCGTCACGAAGGATCGTGTTCTTATAGACTCCGATCTCTTTCTGCAGCTGCTTTTTCGTCATTCCTACAAGCTGAACGTTTCCGAGACTGAACGGCGAGCCGCTCTGCCAACGTACTGTCGGGAGAATCGACCACCCACCGACAAGACTATTAACGAAAGTATTGGTGCCGGACAAGAACTGGCGCCCTCTACCGAATGGCAGATCGTATGTCGCATCGAACTTGAACTGATGCCTGATGTCGAACGCCTGAACATTCTTCGCAAGATTGAGCCCGTTCTCACGCTGGCTGAAACCTGCAAACAATTCGCTGCTCGACGCATACGCGTTGGCCTGTGCCTTGGAAAATACATAACTCGAACCGATCCGCAGACCGTTTGTCAACCGCCTGCGAAGCTCGATTACGCCCGAATCGTACCATGTCCGGTTGCTGTTATCGACAGTGTATGACCCGCTGACTCCCGTAGTCGGATTGACGTAAAAGAAGTTGACAGGCAGACCGTTTGCGATCGCATTGCTTCTGCGGACAGCACTGTTTTCAAAGCTAGTGCCACTGAACGCGAATATATTCGGGGCATTTCTTGAAAGAGCGTTTACCAGCGTCGTATTTGCGAAGTTCCCTGCCGTATATCGCGCCGGATTTGCCGGGTCAAAGGTAGCCGCCGTGTTGAAATAGGCCATCATTATCGGCAACTGAGAAGTCCCGGTACCTTCACCGAAATACGCAAATGTGTTACCTCGTCCGGCGGCGATGTTCGCATACAGATTCGACTGGGCCAACACGAATTCATTAGCGAACCCATTCTCAATGGTATTGAATTCATTGATATTGTATTGACGTTGAAGGTCGACCCCACGATTTCCTACATAACGAAACTCTATCACGGTATTTTTGTCGAGCTCTCGCTGATATCCGAAACTGAAGGAATGCACCTTTCCGGTCTTCAGATTCGGATCAAATGAATTAGTCGAGTTTGACGCAGTTAGAGCGATTGGGAAATTCGGCCTAGACCCGACGATTGGTGTTGCAGGGTTGTTGTCGAAGGTTGCAGGCCTCAGATTTGGGTTGTTTGGATCACGGAGGTTTGTGCCGACGACCAGATTTCCGGCACCTGAGTTTCGTGTGAGCGATTGTGAGCCCCCGGGGTTAGCTCCGTAGAGGCTTTCCAAAAGGTTAAATCCCTCACGCACAAACGACATCGAATAACCGCCGCGAAAAACACTCTTTCCGCTCCGTCCTAACAAATGACGAAGAAATCCGCCATTTTTAGAGTCGGGACTCCATACAAATCCCACCGATGGCGCAAAATTATTCAGATCATCAGGATAAGCCTTTTCGCCAACTGCCAGAGGCACAACACGCGGAGCTGAACCGGTCAGTGTCCCTGGCTTAAAAAGGTTTCCGGCACCGGAGACTCCGAATATCTGGTCGTGGCTTTCCAGACGGCTATAAACACCTTCGCTGAGAGCCGTAAAAGCGGTTTGCGGCTGCCACCTGAGGCCGAAATTAAGGGTCAGATTCGGCCTTGCACGCCAACTATCCTGAAGGTACAGCCCATAAGTGTTTTGCTTTGCAAGTCTCGATAGTTCCGAGTTTTCCCGATACGTTCCGTCGGCCGAAAGATACGCTGTCGAAGTATATCCCGTAACACGGCCGACGAGCACCGCATACAGGTTGCGTGCCGCCGTTAATTGCGCCGGTGAGGCACCTGGAAGCGTTGTCGCGCTGAACATGTTGAACGCAGCTGCATCCGCCGCCAGAAGGCCAAAACTGATCGTCGGCGCAATGCGTCCGATCGCAGAGCCTTCCCGCCGGATAAGCTTCCATTGTCCGCCGAAGCCGATACTGTGATTGCCCAATATCCATGTGACATTATCGGTAAAATCGAACGTCGGTGTATTTCGGTTGCTAGAGGAATTTCGCGAGTACGGCGTAGTCGCTCCTGCTGCCGAAATATCGAGGAGGAATCCTCCTGTGTAAGCAAAATCAGCTACAGAGATCCCCTCGCTAAACGTTGAAAGCCCCGTCGACAAGGTATATCGTGCTTCGTTTGTCAGATTACTTCTCAATGTTGACCTTAAAGCAATTGCATAAGACGTGCGTTCTGAGCCCTGGGTGTAGGAAGGAAAACCGGGAAAACGCTCATCCTGCGAGTTTAGAAAATCCTTAGACGGCACAAATTCCTGCTGATTCGTAACAAACTCTAGGCTGTGATTCTTGGTCAAATTGAAATCCAGCCTGAGTGCCAGAAATTTCCGAACCGAATTGCCGGCCGGCGAAAAGTTGTACGTCTGAAAATTCGGCGATCCCGTTATCGGGGTAACCGTACCTTGTGTTCCAACTGCCGTGCGAATCCTGGCCAGCATTGCAGCGATTGTCGGGTCAGGAGTTCCTAACTGATTTGCGGCCAATGCAATGTCAAAGAGGTTTCTCTCTCGTGTTTCGCTACCGACAATGTATCGATATATCCCAGCTTGTGCTTCTGGGGTAAATATCGTTCGTGATCTGGACTGAGTTTGCGGAAGTCTAAATTCTTCGTAATTTACAAAGAAGAACCGCTTACTTTTTCCGGAATTAAATAGAGGGCCGCCTTCGCCAAAATTTAGAAAAGGTATTGGGCCTGAAAAATTGGCTCCGTATTGGTTCAGGCGGATCTTCTGCCGTATCGCCTTGCCCCTATCATCGCGTTCGCCGTCGCGGTTCAAATACCAATAATTTGCATTCAGAGCTTCATTACGATGCTGCCAAAAAGCACTTCCTCGGTAATTGTTATTGCCTCGACGGGTAACGAATTTAATTTGCACAGCTCCGTCACCGCCGCCCTCGGCACCAGGGTTTGACGAAGTTACCGTAACTTCTTCGATCGCATCAACACGCGGACGGACGTAAGTAAAATAACCATCCGATGAGCGAAGCAAATTGTCCTGAACGTCTACGCCGTCGATCGTTATGCTCAACGATCCCTTTGGCAGGCCATTGATCGACGAACGCCGCGGCGCACCGACGGTGGCAGTTCCGGGCAGCATGCCGACCAGGTCAAGAGCATCGCGCGAAGGAATCGGCGATTCGATTATCTGGCGTCCCGTAATGGTCGTGCCGATGGTCGCAGTCTGCGTCTGCAAGATCTCTGCACCGCCCGTAACGACTACGGTTTCAGTTACTTCGCCTGTTTCCAAGGTGACGTTGACAGTGGCAGGGACGCCAACGTCAACCTTTACATTTTCTACCACGGATCGCTTAAAATTGGGCGCCGTGGTTGTAACTACATAAAATCCCGCACCTAGCGAGGGAACCTGATATCCGCCGTTTACGTTAGTAGTAACAGTGAACTCCTGTCCGCCTGCGCTTTTTATTACGACGGTTGCGTTGGGGACCGCCGCACCATTTGCGTCGCTTACGGAGCCACCTATCGATCCCGCCGTCTGAGCGAAAATCGACGACTGGCCGGCGGTCAACAAAAATACCGCCATTACCGCAAAGCATAATGCATACTGTTTCATTCATTTCCTCCAAATCGATAAACCTTCAAAGTCGCTATAAAGCCGAATGATAAAGGAGCCCGCTTGATCTTAGTCTGAAGAAAGGCAACGAATAAATTGTAAGAAGATAGGACGGCGTTCAAGAGGCAAATGTCGTGCCTCTGAAACATTCAGAGTCTTTTCCCTAAAACTTCATTATTTACGCTGTTTATGATTTTTTCATCATCGATTGCTATACAAGATTATCAAGGA
Organism: Blastocatellia bacterium; assembly: GCA_013695495.1. GTDB lineage: Bacteria > Acidobacteriota > Blastocatellia > Pyrinomonadales > Pyrinomonadaceae > OLB17. Next base: position 3,829 of record JACDAK010000163.1, read on the forward strand.
ATGTTCAGCTTTTCGGATTTACATGAGCTGATTATCGGAAAAGGAAAAGGTGATTGCCACAATTCACTCCGTGAGATTGTGGCAAGTAAAGAATTGAACATTCCATTCCACTTAAGTCTGCATGGATGCGAGAAATTCTGCGTTTGTCTTGGTTTTGCCGAGGCGTTCTAGAACCACTTCCATTTGCTCGACCGGAGAAAGAGGGTTGAGCACACGACGCATGACCCAAATGCGATTAAGGTCTTCTTTGCTCAGGAGCAGTTCTTCCTTGCGCGTTCCCGAACGCTGAAGGTCGATCGACGGGAACAGACGTTTGTCAGAAAGCCGCCGGTCAAGATGGATTTCGGAGTTACCGGTTCCCTTGAACTCCTCAAAAATAACGTCGTCCATTCTCGAACCCGTGTCGATCAGCGCCGTAGCAATGATCGTCAACGAACCGCCTTCTTCGATGTTTCTCGCAGCACCAAAGAACCGCTTCGGCCTCTGCAGAGCGTTTGAATCGATACCGCCCGAAAGTATCTTGCCTGACGGGGGCACCACAGCATTGTGCGCCCGTGCGAGCCTCGTGATCGAGTCAAGCAGGATCACAACATCACGCTTGTGCTCCACCAATCTTTTTGCCTTTTCGATGACCATGTCGGCGACCTGCACGTGGCGTGTCGGCGGTTCGTCAAACGTTGAAGAAATGACCTCACCGTTCACCGAGCGCTGCATGTCCGTAACTTCCTCAGGCCGCTCGTCGATCAAAAGCACGATCAGCGTCGTCTCCGGATGGTTCTCCGTTATCGAATTCGCTATAGTTTGCAGCAGCACGGTCTTACCCGTACGCGGCGGCGCCACGATCAAAGCACGCTGTCCTTTACCGATCGGCGTCACAAGATCGATCACCCGAGCCGAAATGTTCTCGGGACCAACCTCCATCCGCAGCTGTTCGTCCGGATAAAGCGGCGTCAAGTTATCGAAAAATATCTTCTCGCGCGAAGTCTCAGGAGCCTCAAAGTTGATTGCCTCAACCTTGATCAACGCAAAATAACGCTCGCCTTCCTTCGGCGGCCTGATCTGGCCAGACACCGTGTCGCCCGTACGCAGGTCAAATTTCCGTATCTGCGAAGGACTTACATAAATATCGTCCGGCCCTGGCAAATAGTTATATTCCGGAGCACGTAAAAACCCGAATCCGTCCGGCAGCGTTTCCAACACACCTTCCGAAAAGATGAGCCCGCTCTTTTCCGTTTGCGCCGCAAGCACCTTGAAGATCAACTCCTGCTTGCGCAGGCCAGTTGCTCCCTCAATGCCCATTTCTTTCGCAATGCTCGTTAGCTCGCTGATCGAAAGGTCCTTGAGGTCGGTCAGGTTCAGCAGTTCGCCTTCTGCGGCGCCGTTCGAAGAAGACTTGCCGCTCTTCTCAACTTTCTCGTCCGCTTCGTTTTCTTCGTTCTCGATTTCTTTCCCTTCAATGTCGGCGATGCCGTCTTCGGATGCGTCCGATTTAGATCTGCGGGTTGAAGTGGTTTTTGTAGCCATTGTTTTTGGAGTTAATGTGGATTAAATTCTTGTTGCTGCACCAATGCAGTGTAAATGTTTCCTGCACGAAAAGATGCAATTCAATTTGAACGCTGAAGGTGGAGAAAAATTAGTATGGATATGTTGTAGTATTCGTGAAACGGGTTCGAAACTGTTTCACCGACCCACGAGTTTTTCGGGATAGGTAAACTATTACTATAATTATATTGATAAAGCAACTAGTATGGAGCAGTTTTATTCAACGCCGTTCCGATCTCGCTCCATACGCCTTCCCGCCCTTTTCCCGTCACCGCCGAATAAGCAACCAGCTTGCTTTGCGGCATCGCTTTTTCTATCACTTTCAATTGTTTGAATAACTTGTTCGCCGAAAGTTTGTCCGCTTTCGTAGCGACCACAATATGCGGCTTGTCGTTGTAAAGCAGCCATTCGTTCAACTGCCTGTCAAGCTGGGTAGGCTCGTGCCGCGAATCCACCAACTGGATGGAGAGTACAAGCTCCTCCCGGTCCTGCAGATAATCCCGTGCCATCTTGCCCCAGTCCGCACGCACCGACTTCGAAACCCTCGCATATCCATAACCGGGCAGATCCACGAAATAGAACGACGAATTGACCAGGAAAAAGTTGATGCTCTGCGTACGCCCCGGCGTGTTCGACGTTCGTGCCAACGCCTTGCGTTGTAGCAGCGAGTTCAACAGCGAAGACTTGCCTACATTTGATCTGCCCAGAAATGATATTTCATCATAATCTTCGGTTGGCCAATGTAGCCTCTCATACGCGCTCTTTATAAACTCCGCTGATACGATTTTCATTGTGCAGATTATAGATTTTCATACTAGGGGTTAACAATATGAAAGGCACGGTTTTAGCTATCGGCGGCGGTGAAATATCCCACTCACAGTTGATTCAAGAATTTTTGACGATCGCGGAAAAACCGAGAAGTGAGATCGCTATAATGACCGTTGCGACTGAAGAACCCGACAAAGCAGAAGAAAAATATACTGATCTTTTTCGCGAACTCGGTTTCTCCAATGTCTCAGACGTCAGCGAACGCGACAAAAGTCTCGGTCTCTTCGATGTCAACATGGATGCTCTGCCATCAGGCTTCAGATATGATCTCGTAGAACGCGAACCCAACTGCATCTGATCAAGATGGAAGAGTTGATGCGGCGTCAGGCTAACCTACTCCTCGAAATACGACAAAAAGCAGCGTGCATGTCGAATCTATCGCGTCATTAATCGATCGACGTGG
>JACDAK010000185.1 GCA_013695495.1 Blastocatellia bacterium
CTCAAGAACCGAGAGAATCGTGCTCCGCGTTCCGGCATCACCCTCCACGATCTCATCCTTGACCAGCTCTATGTACCAATCGCAGAAATCATCCCAGATAAAATGGTAAAGCAGCTGCACAGCCTCATGAAACTGATAGGTTTCGAGCGCAAAATTAATAGCCTTCGCGGTCTTGTTCAGCCGAGAAATGATCCACCTGTCTGCCAGCGACCTAGAGTCTCCGGATTTCAAGCTTTCCGGGTCTACAGCAGCCCCTTCCGAATTCATTAGACAAAACCGCGTCGCGTTCCAAACCTTGTTTGCAAAGTTTCGGAACGACTCAACCCGCTCATCCCTCCACGCAAAATCAACCCCAGTCGCAGACCCTGCAAGCGTCATCCGCGTCGCATCAACGCCAAATTTCTCGAAAACATCGAGCGGGTCGATCCCGTTATTCTTCGTCTTCGACATCCGCTGGCCATTCTTGTCGAGCACCGTTCCATGGATGATAACATCGTCAAACGGCCGTTCACCAATGAACTTCAATCCCGACATCACCATCCGCGATACCCACAAAAATATGATGTCGCGTCCGGTTACAAGAACGTTCGCGGGATAGAACTGCTCAAGATCCGGATTGGTCGTGCTCTCATCCGTCCCGGTCCAGCCTAGCGTCGAAAACGGCCACAACGCCGAAGAAAACCAGGTGTCCAGCACGTCGTCGTCCTGCCGAAGAGCTTTTCCACGCGACTTATCCTTCGCCTCATCCTCACTTCGCGCGACGAAAACGTTACCTGCCTCGTCGTACCACGCCGGTATCTGATGGCCCCACCAAAGCTGCCGCGAAATAGTCCAATCGCGCAGATTCTCAAGCCACGAGGTATAAACCTTCCGATGCGGGACCTCCGGATAAAATCGCGGCAGGCCCTGCTCCTTCATCAATCCGAGAGCAAGGTCACGCATCTCATCCATCTTCACGAACCATTGCTCTGATAGCAGCGGTTCCACCACCGTTTTACATCGCTCACAACGCGGCAGCGTGAGATCATGATCCTCGATTGTGTCCAGCAGCCCGAGTTCCTCAAACGCCGCCACCACCTTTTCACGAGCCTCGTAACGATCCAGCCCTTCAAAATCTGCTCCTGCGGCAGCGCTCATCGTCGCGTCGTCGTTCATCACAACGAGCTTTTCCAGCCCGTGCCGCTCGCCGATCTCCCAGTCATTCGGATCGTGCGCCGGCGTTATCTTCACCGCACCGGTTCCAAATTCCGACTCAACATACTCATCCGCGATCACCGGTATCTCACGCTCCGTCAGCGGCAGGGCGATCTTAGCGCCGATCAGGTGCTGATACCGTTCGTCGTCCGGATTTACCGCAACCGCCGTATCGCCCAGCATCGTTTCCGGCCGCGTCGTGGCGACCGTCAAAGTCATGCCGCCGCCGACGATTGGATACTTCAAATAATAAAGCTTGCCATCCTTCGCCTTTTCTTCTTTGACTTCCAGATCCGAAAGCACGGTCTTGTCCCGCGGGCACCAATTCACGATCCGCGTTCCGCGATAGATCCAGCCTTCTTCAAAGAGCCGCACAAACACTTCGCGGACAGCCGCCGAAAGGCCTGGATCCATCGTGAACCGCTCCCTCGACCAGTCAACTGATAGTCCCTCGCGGCGAATTTGCCGGGTGATCTCGCCGCCATATTTGTCCTTCCATTCCCAAATGCGCTTTACAAATTCTTCGCGGCCGATATCCTGGGGCGTCTTGTGCTCATCCTTCTTCAACTGCCGCGTCACCATCAACTGCGTCGAGATGCCGGCGTGATCGACCCCAACCAGAAACAGCGTGCGATACCCGCACATCCGCTTCCAACGCGTCAGGACGTCCATCAGCGTATGCTGCAGTGCATGTCCCATATGTAGGCTGCCCGTGACGTTCGGCGGCGGGATCACGATTGAGTACGTCTCAGCGTCCGGATTCTCATTGATCTCCGGAGTAAAGTAACCTGCCTTTTCCCACCGCTCGTAATGGTGAACTTCGGCGGACCGTGGGTCGTAAGCTTTAGCGATTTCCATATAAGATAAAACGGTAATTCTAAAACAAAACCGACCGGTTTTCATCTCGATCGACAAAACCGGTCGGCAAAATGTTCAAACTGGGCGGGGTCAGTATTTTTTAGCGATCCGCTCGACCACCTTCTGCACGATAATATCCATTAGCTCAGGCGAAATACTGATGACCTCTTTGTTGCTCCCCATCAGCGACGCGCGCTCGGCAGTCGTAAATTCTATTGTCTTTCCCTCGGTAGCCGGCGGGATCTCGAGAATGTTCATCTCTTCTCCCTGCGGCCGCGGTTCTTCGGCGAACCGGCCCGCGGCTCGAATCTGCTCCGGCGTAAGACTAACCGTCTCCTGGCCAATGAAATTCGTTCGACTTTCCGATCCCTCGTGCTGAACTTCCTGTTCCGGCGTTTGATAGGCGGGCTGCTCATCGGAAAAACGCTCTGGCTCCTGATACTCTTCGGTTGCAGGCAGATCGTCGTACTGGCCGATCATTTCTCCCGATTGCGACTCAGCAGCCGTTTCGTCCGCAAAGGAGTATTCGTCTTCACGCGATTCACGATCCTCGGCTTCGTAGGTGCTGCTGCTCTGCGAACCGTCAGCTTCGCCGTCAGTGTCAAACATTGGGCGTTCGTCGAATACACGGCTCTCATCCTGCTCCGACTTGCCTTGGTAGAGCTCATCAGGCCGCAAGTCATCGTACTCCTCATCTCCGGCTGAGCCCGCATAGGATGTCTCGATCATCTCGTCATCCATCCCGACGTCAGCCAGGCCCGCCGATGAGTCAAGCTGTTCCGGTGGCGTGTCCTCTTCACTAAAGCTCTTCTGATAAAGCGAGTCAATGTCGTCCTGATGCGAAGGCGACGACCAGTCAGTTGGGTCGCTGCCACCGTTGTCTCCACCTGCGGCCGCCTCGAACTGCGGAGACTCGTCTTCGCCGCCGCTGATTTCCTCGGTTTCAGTTACTTCCTCTTCCTCAGGCCCTTGCTCCTGCTCCGGCCCCACTAGTTCCAAAACAGTCGCAACCAACTGCCTTATCGACTGAAACGGCTTTGTCAGATACGTGTTCGCACCGACGCGTTGCGCATAGCCTTCATCGAAAGGTTCGAAAGAGCCGACCAACAGAATGACCGGAACATCTTTAAGCGAATCGTCAGCCCTCATCCTTTCGCAGATGTCGTACCCGTTCAATCCGGGCATATTCACATCCGCGAGCACAAGGTCCGGCC
>JACDAK010000202.1 GCA_013695495.1 Blastocatellia bacterium
GCCCGAGGTTGTAAGTTCGATGGAAACCTCGGACCTTCCGCCAACACAAAAGCGACGTCACCATGAGATAAGAGCACGGGGCCTGCGGGAATTCGCGGGCCTTCGTCGTGATGACCAGCGCCTCGATCCATTTGAGCTTGCTAGGTATGCGAAGCTGCGGGTCGTTTCGTTTGACGATGTTAAGGAACTTCTATCCGAAGCGGCGGTGGCGCAGCTGTTGGAAACGGCGAAAGATAAGTGGTCTGGCGGGGCGGCATCGAAGAAGCTGCCGGATGGGAGCAAGCTGATCATACTCAACCCCACACACGGCAAAAACCGGCACAATGCTACACTGATGGAGGAGATCTGTCACGTATTTCTCGGGCATAAGCCAAGCCGCTTGATGATCAAAAAGAAGGACGGAGCGGGGAACGTGGTTGCTCGCGATTACAACGCGGCCATCGAAGAAGAGGCATATGCGACGGGGGCAGCGGCGTTGGTCCCGTATACGTCGCTGAGACGCTTTGTGGAGCAGGGGAAGACCGCAGCCGAGATCGCGCGGCACTTCAATGTGAGCCGGGCGCTGGTGGAATATAGATTGAAGATCTCCAGATTGTGGGGCGACTATCAGCAGAACGTCTTTCGCGGGCGATAAAAATGGATCAGGTCAACACGACAACATCAAAGCCGGATACGGGTTTGTCCACTGTGGACAAGCTGCGGATGCTGCTGGATATAACACAGAAGATCAGCCGTTCGGCGGACTTGGACGAGATCCTGAACCTGGTGATGGACACCCTCGGGTCGCTTATCCATTATGATGCGGCGGGAATTTATCTTATTGAGACGGGAGAGGACGATGCGAGTCCGAACGTCTTCAGGTCGAAGGTGATCCGTGGATACGAGATCAGCTTCGCGTTGATAGAGCCGCGCCTTCGGATGGGCGAGGGGTTCCTGGGACAGGTGGCGCAAACCGGGCAGCCGATAATGTCGGCGGACGTGAGCAAAGATTCGCAGTAATTTGCCGCGCGCAAGCTGACGCGTTCGGAGATGGTGGCTCCGATAATTTCCAACGACAAGGTGATAGGTGCGTTCGACCTCGAAAGCGATAAGCTGAACGCCTATACGGAAGACGACCTGTTCGTGCTGCAGCTTTTATCGTCGCACGTTGCCATTATCATTGAAAAAGCGCGGCTACAGGAACAGGCGATCGAGAAAAAGCGGATCGAGGCGCAGCTTGAGATAGCACGGCAGGTGCAGCTTGAACTGCTGCCGGATCATGATCCGGAATTCGAAAATTTTGATATCAGCGCGTATATTTTTCCGACGGAAGAGGTGTCGGGTGATTATTACGATTGGGTGAAGATCTTTGACGATCAGATCGGGATAATTGTCGCCGATGCGGTTGGGAAAGGTATTCCCGCAGCCCTGTTGATGTCGTTTCTGCGTGCGTCGCTGCGTGCCGGTGTGCAGATCGGGTATGCACCGCACATCGCGATGTCCAAGGTAAACAACTTGTTATGGGATTCGACCGAGGACCATCAGTTCATTACGGCGATCTACGGCATTCTGGATGGAACGAATCGGACGTTCGTTTTCTCGAATGCGGGGCATAATCCGCCGCTGCTGATCGGGGCGGATGGCAGTTACAAATACGTGGAATATGGAAACCGGCCTCTGGGGATGTTTCAGGACGGCCAATATCACCAGCATTTCATCCGGTTCGACCGCGGGCAGGTAATGGTGATCTACACGGACGGGATCACAGAAGCGGCGAACTCGGCGGGTGAAGAATATGGGCAGGAAAGGTTTGCGGAGAGGATTTTGGAATGTAGGGACCTGCCGGCAAAGAAGATGATCGACCACATTAGAAAGGGAGTTGCTGATTTTACGGACCGGAAGTTTCTGGATGACGACGGGACGCTCTTTATAGTTAAAGCGATCTAGTTCAATTTCTAGATAAAGGAAACGCGGAAGGCCGGCCATGTGCCGATCACCTTCCGCGTTCCTTTGTCTATAATAGAGATTTTAATGAGCCATGAGCGAACTGTGGATGCTGTCGCCGCCCGGCACGACCGGCGAGCGGTAATCTCCGTATTTGATCGCCTCGTTCTCAGTTGAGAAGACATAAATATCGAACCCGTAAGCATCGAAGAACGCAGTTAGTTCTTCGGTCTTGTTTAGGTAGAGCGTTTCGGAAAAGCCGAGATCGGCTCTGATCTCCAGTAATCTTTCAATAACCTCTAGAGGAGCAAAACACTGGTGGGGATCTTTGTAAGTTGCCATAATTTAGCCTCGGGGAGCGGGACGCATCTGAGCCACGACACTAGCTTGACTGAAAAATGGGAGGGTTTTGGTTGAGGTTCGTGCAGGAAACCCCAACCATCTAGAGTACGGGACGATAAAAATTGCGGTTTTTGCGGAAAAAGATTATTATTTAACTACTCTTCCAGGAGAAAATTATGAACACAAGACTTTTGCGGGTTTTTACGTTGGCTGCAATGTCATTGATGTTGGCGATGGGGGCTGTGGCTCAGTCGCGGACACTTGCATCAGCTGCGGGCGACAAATGGGTTATTTCGGCCAAGGCCGGCGGGGTCAATTTGGTTGAAGGCCAGGTTGGTGTCGTCACTTCGACTGGAAGGAGCGGGATGCTTATCAAAGGTGATGAGCTTCAAGTCGGCGACACAGTGACGACAGAAGCAGACGGACGGGCCGAGATTCTGTTGAACCCTGGATCGTATCTGCGGATGGGTGGGAACGCTTCTTTCAAATTTGAGACAACATCGCTCGACGACCTTCAGCTGCGGATCGACCGAGGAAGCGCGATTCTTGAGGTGTTCGCGAGCAAAGATTTCACCGTGACGGTGATCACGCCGGCTTCGCGATTTTTGTTGATCGAGACCGGGATCTATCGTGTCGATGTTGAAGCGAACGGAACTGCGGCTCTTTCGGTAAGGAAGGGACGTGCGGAAGTCGACGGCGAAAACGACGCGGTAATAAAGAAAGGACGTGAGGCAACGGCAGTCGCGGACGGGAACGTTGCGGTCAGCAGGTTCAACCGAAGCGACACGGATAGTCTTGATGAATGGAGCAAGACGCGGGCAAGGGACCTCGCGCGGATGAATTCGACGCTGAGGCCGAACGATGTGCGAGACCCGCTGATGAACTCGTTCTATGGCAACAACTGGAACATGTTCAATTCTTTCGGTCTGTGGGTCTTCAATCCGTCTCGCGGTTCGTACGCTTTTCTGCCGTTCGGATCGGGCTGGAGTTCGCCTTACGGTTATTGGTTCGGCTACGACATTTGGCAATACAGGCTTCCAAGGGTGATCATGCTTCCGCCGAATCAGACACAGACGCCGGGGTCCGGCGGTTCGACGACCGCGAAAACATCATCGCGTTCGGTGCCTCAGGCTCGCGGAGCTGAAGCTCCGCCTTATGAAAAGATGCAGGGACGGGGATCGAGATCAAACATCGACATCGACCAGACGGTAGATATGGGTCCGGCAAGGATGCCGACGTCTCCTGCGGCACCGCCGGTGTACGTGCCGATGCAACGCGGTTCGGGAAAGAAGCCCGGTAACTAGAACACAACACGTGACCACTGCACGAGGGAGCATTTTGCTCCCTCGTTTTTCTTTTAAATTCGAATGAAAACAGCGGCGGCTTCGGCGGGCGGTTTGAGATACGGTTCCAGGATGAGGAGAATGGACTGGCTCGCGTTGATCAGCGTGTGAAAGACGAAGCATGGGAAGATGCTCTTGCTGAAAGCCCGCATTATCGAAAGACCGAGGCTTAGCAGGAGAAGCAGGAAGATCGTGGCGGGGCTGCCGAGATATTGCGGAACGTGAACGCTCGTGAATATGAGGGTAACGAGAAGAACCGCGACCGGGGTACCGAAGGACGCCCGGAACGGCGCGTAGAGCACGCCTCGGTAAACGACCTCTTCGATAAACGGGGCGGAAAAGGTGGCCATGATCGCGACGATGTAAACTGCGGTGCGTGAGGTGCGGAGCATGCGTAAGAACTCGTTGTCCTGCTCAGGGATGTAGTATCCGATAACGGCGGCAATGGCGTAAAAGCCCACGAAGAGCAAACCGTAGTGCCACCAGCGAACGCCGCCGGACGTCCACCCCAGAGTTTCGAAAAAAGGGAAGCGCCGGTAGCGAGTGACGACAACCCAGGCAACGAGAATTGTCAGGAGGTGCGCTGGGATGATCGCCGCGAATTGGACGATGACGGCGCTTGGGTCAGTACGCGCAAAGTCCATCATCTGCTGGCTGGAAGTGAACTTGATGCCTGAGGCTGTCACATAGGGGATAAGGAACAGGCTCGGCGTGAGCACGACTGCCAGAACGCTGGCGAGCCAGACGGCAATGCCGGCGAGGATGCCCCAGTGCGGTCGGTCAGGGTCGATGGATCGGACTACGGCGGCTTCGTTCAATGCATTTTCGGCCATAAGAGAAAAGAGGTCAATCGAAGTTTAGCGGATGGCCGCGAGTGCGCCAAGTTTCGCGATTTCGTTCTTGAATTAAGAACCGTTTGAGACTAATCTAAAATCCCGTGGAGCAACACGGGAATAATCATCAACAAAATGTGATCGCAATTATCCCAGCCAGGTACGATTCTGTCCGGCTGCCGGGTAAAATGCTGCTTCCGATCGGTGGAAAGGCATTGATCTTGCACACGTGTGAACGTGCCCGCGCTGCTAGCTTGGTGGACCGTGTTACCGTGGCTACTGACGATCAGCGGATATTCGACGCGGTCGCTGCGGGCGGATTTGAGGTCGTTATGACATCCGCCGAGCATCGTTCCGGCAGTGACAGGATCGCCGAAGTTGCTGAAGGGTTGGCGGACGGCACGATCGTGGTAAATGTTCAGGGTGATGAACCAACGATCGATCCGGAAACGATTGACCGCGCTGTAAAGGAGATGATCTCAGATACTTCGGCAGATATCGTTACCGTATACGAGATGATCGAAACAGCAACGGACCTTGCGGACCCAAATATCGTCAAAGTTGTTTCGGATTCGAGTGGACGGGCACTTTATTTTTCTAGATCGCCGATTCCTTTCGTGCGGGATCGTGTGGGCGATTTCGATCTTCAGGCGGGCCATTACAAGAAGCACACAGGCCTGTATGTCTACCGTCGTGAGTTCCTGCTAAGATTTTCGAAAATGGGTCCGGGTAGATTAGAACTTGCCGAAAAGCTTGAGCAGCTCCGGGCACTTGAGAATGGAGCGATTATAAAGGTGGTTGAAGCTGCAGGCCGTTCGGTTGGGGTTGACACTCCGGATGATCTGGAGAAGATGCGGGCGGTACTCGAAGCGCAATTAACCTATAATTAATAAATCTATGACTAAATACATCTTCGTGACGGGCGGCGTCGTATCGAGTTTGGGTAAGGGGCTGGCGGCGAGTTCGTTGGGCTGTTTGCTTGAGGCTCGAGGGATGACGGTTCAGATGATGAAGCTGGACCCCTATATAAATGTCGATCCCGGCACGATGTCGCCGTTTCAGCATGGCGAGGTTTTTGTGACGGACGACGGTGCTGAGACGGATCTCGATCTCGGCCATTATGAAAGGTTCACGCACGCGAAGCTCTCGCAGGCGAATAACTGGACCAGCGGGCGGATATATCTTTCGGTGATCGAAAAAGAACGGCGGGGAGATTATCTGGGAAAGACGATCCAGGTAATTCCCCATATTACGGACGAGATAAAGGCGGCGGTGCGGACCGTTGCGAATGAGCACGAACCGGACGTGCTGATCGTTGAGATCGGCGGGACGGTCGGTGATATCGAGTCGCTGCCGTTCATGGAAGCGATCAGGCAAATGGGGAACGAGGAGGGGCGTGGGAATGCGATGTTTGTGCACGTTACGCTCGTGCCCTACATTGCAGCGGCGGGTGAGTTAAAGACGAAGCCGACGCAGCACAGCGTGAGGGAGTTGCGGGAAATAGGTATAGCGCCGGATATTTTGCTTTGCAGATCGGACAGGCCGCTTTCGCTCGACCTGCGTCGGAAGATCGCACTGTTTTGTAATGTGCATGAAAATGCGGTGATCTCGGCGCTCGATGTTCCGACGATATACGAAGTGCCGCTGGCATTTCATGAACAAGGGCTGGATGACCTAATCGTAAAGGATCTACAACTCGACGACCGATTTCCTTCAGCAGACCTTAAGCGTTGGCGTGAATTGGTGGCGACGATCAAGGAGCCTAGCAGCGGCTCGGTGAAGATCGCGATCGTCGGCAAGTATGTCGAGCTCGAAGATTCTTATAAATCGCTGCGAGAAGCGTTGACGCACGCGGGTGTTGCGAATGACCTGCGAGTGAACGTCAACTGGATCGAGTCTGAGAACTTGATCAGGGACGATTACGAAAATGAGCTGCAGGATTACGACGCGATCTTGGTTCCGGGAGGATTTGGAAAAAGGGGCATCTCGGGTATGCTGCGTGCGATAAGATACGCTCGGCGTTCCGGTACGCCATATTTGGGGATATGTTTGGGAATGCAAACGGCGTGCATCGACTTTGCTCGTGATGCGTGCGGGTTGCGAGATGCGGACTCGACCGAATTCAACGAAGAAACTCCTTTTCCGATCATTTTCAAACTTCGTGACTTAGTAGGCGTTGATGAACTTGGCGGCACGATGCGTTTAGGTGCATGGGATTGCGATCTAAAAGAAGGCTCGCTTGCCCGCGAAGTCTATCGCGGAGCCGAGCAAATCAGCGAACGGCATCGTCATCGATTCGAGTTTAACCCTGAGTTTCGGAATGTTCTCGAAAAGGAAGGCCTTGTGATCAGCGGTATTTCGCCGGACGGGAAATTCGTTGAAATGATCGAACTGCCGCGCGAGGTTCATCCGTTCTTTATCGCGTGTCAGTTTCATCCGGAATACAAATCGAGGCCGCTCGATGCACATCCGCTGTTTACGTCGTTCGTGAAAGCGGCCTTGGAAAACCGACTGAAAAGCGAGAATCTCGAACATGATATGATTAGTGATAAACAGATTGAATTACCGGAAAGGATAGAGATATCAGGAAATCAAAAATGAGAAGTGTTTTTTCAGCGATTTTAACGATCGCGCTTTTGTCCGCGACTTCAATGGCACACGAATATTGGTTCGAGCCCGCGAGCTTTTTCACGAAGCTCGATGAAAAGATCGACCTCAAGTTATTTCTCGGCGAAGGGCTAAAGGTCGAAGAAGAAATGCCGTTTAAGGCCGCGAAGACAGATTCGTTCCGTCACTACTATGGCGGGAGCCGCCTTGACGCGAAGAACAGCGTGGACGAGTCGATGCCCTTCTATTCTTTCACTCCGGAATCCGAGGGTAACCACCTGTTCGCGATGGAGCGAAACTGGTCGTATATTACGCTTGAGCCGGATAAGTTTGACGCCTATCTCAAAGAAGACGGAATGGAATATATCCTCGAGGAGCGTAGAAAGCTGGGCGAAAGCCAAAAACCTGCGCGTGAACGATACAGCCGTTTTATTAAGACGCTTCTTCAGATCGGCGACAAACGCGATAATGTTTTCAAAAAGAAAACGGGATTGAAACTCGAAATAACGCCGCTCGAAAATCCCTACTCCAAAAAGGTCGGCGACTCACTGACTTTTAAGGTGGAGTTCGACGGTCGGCCGCTTGCAGGCAGAACTGTCTTTGCGGATAACCGCGATGGGGAAACGATATCAAAGCAAAAGCTGGTCACCGACGCGAAGGGGAAAGTGAAGGTGAAACTCGATCGTCATGGTGTATGGCTAGTTCGGCTCGTATTTATGCAGCGTTGCAAAACCGACTGCGACGAGGCCGAATGGGAAAGTTTTTGGGGTGCATTTAGTTTCGGAGTGAAGTAATCAGATAAAAATGAGATCTTAAGTGTATCGGTGTTAATCTGGCCGCAAACGTTATGCATTCTTTCCAGGTGGGTGATGTTAGTTTTGGAGGCGGAGGGCTGTCTTTTATTCTTGGGCCGTGTGTGGTCGAATCGGTTCATCACGCGTTATTCATGGCGCAGGAGATCAACGATATCTGCAAGTCGGTCGGGGTTGGGTTCGTTTATAAATCTTCGTTCGATAAGGCGAACCGCAGCTCGATCGAGAGCTTTCGCGGCGAGGGGATCGAGTTCGGCCTCGACGTGCTGCGGCAGGTGAAAGAAGAACTCGGGGTTCCGGTGATCACGGATATTCACGAACCTTGGCAGGTGGAGAAGTCGGCGGAGGTCGCGGACATCTTGCAGATCCCGGCGTTTTTGTGCCGCCAGACGGACCTGCTGGTTGAGGCCGCACGGTCCGGACGAGCGGTAAATGTCAAGAAAGGGCAGTTTTTGGCGCCGTGGGACGCGAAGAACATCGTTGAGAAGCTTGAAGCGGCCGGATGCGAGAAGATCCTGCTAACCGAGCGCGGTGCGAGCTTTGGTTACAACAATCTGGTGGTGGACCTGCGTTCGTTTCCGATAATGCGGTCGTTTGGCGTGCCGGTCGTGTTTGATGTGACGCATTCGCTGCAGCTGCCCGGCGGGCTGGGCAAAGCAACCGGCGGACAGGCCGAATACATCGAACATTTTGCTCGTGCAGGTGTGGCTTGCGGCGTGGACGCTGTTTTCATGGAGGTTCACAACGATCCGTCTGTTGCACCGAGTGACGGCCCGAATCAATTGCCTCTGGAGCGGCTGGAGCATCTTTTAGGAAAACTGAAAGACATTCATCGGCTGGTAAACGACGCGGATTGATCTAGTCGCAAGTATTCTAAGGAAATAAATGAAAAGATCCGTTCAAGTTCTTACGCTGTCATTGTGTTTTGTTTTGAGTGCGCTTGGCCAGGCGGACACGCGTGTTTCGGCTACGTGGCAGGTGGTGAAGTATGACATCGTGGCGACGCTTTCGCCGTCGGAGGCTGAACGGACGCTGGGAGCGCGGGCCCGGTTGGACGTGAAAAACATATCGCCGCGTCCGGCTTCGAGTTTGACTTTGAGGATCAGTACTAACGCCGATGTCAGCGCCGTGAGGGTTAATGATGCCGCCGCTGATTTCACCAAACGGCAAGAGAAACTCGGGACATCCGACCTGCAGGCATTGGCAATAAGGATCGCGCCGGTACCGGCCGGCGGGAACTTGAGTGTGGTCGTTGAGTATAGGCTCCGGGTTGCGGAAAACAGCGGGCTCGGGATGATCGGTCCCGGAAATGCTCAATTCCTGCCGCTTTCGTTTTGGTATCCGACGCCCAACAGCTGGTATTTTGCGCGGGGTGCGGATTATGCGCCATTTCGGGTTCAGGTCGGCGGCGGGTCGGCGGGTTCTACTATCATTTCGGCGGGAGCTGCGGGACCAATGGCGTTTGAGACTCCGTTGAACGGCCAGCCGTTCTTTTTGCTGGGTAACTGGGAAAAGACGGAGTCGAACGGCGTCGAAGTTTATATTCCAGGCGGCACCGGAGGCGACGCGGCAATACGAGCGGCGGAACTGGCGCTGTATGCTGCGGAGGTAAGCGCGCATGCGGCTAAGATCCTGGGCGATTCAACGTCGTTTCCGCTAAGAATTGCCGGCGTGAGGCGCGGCGGCGGATTTGCTAATGCCGGTGTGATATTGGTTGACGACGGGTACTTTCGCCGCGGGCGGATGGATTCGCAGACAGCAATGTCCGTCGCGGAGTCCATCGTGAGGTTCAGGTTGGGCGGTACGACGGTTGTGACCGATGACGGGGCAGGGGCGATCAAAGAGGGCCTCGCGCGGTTTATCGCGACGCAGTTTGTGGGGCAGAAATTTGGAAAGGACGTCGCGGACATTGAGCGAATGAGGCAGCGGGCGGCGTATGCTGGGGTCGCGCAACGGGATGCTCCGATAACGATGGCGGCGCCGTTGGACGATTATTACTTCTCGACCGTTGGGAATAAGGGAGCGATGGTCTGGCGCATATTGGCCGGCCGTATAGGCGAAGAACGCCTTTTCCAGATAGTGCGTGGTGCCTTGCAGGACGACCGCGTTACGCTTGCAGATCTGCGCCGCGCCATGGCGGAGCACAAGGAATTAGCAGATCACTTGTTCGACCAGGTCACCGATGCGAATCTATTGGTGGGCCTTCCGCAAACCTCCGGCGGCGAGACGAGGGTCGCGGTGCGGAATACGGGCGGGATACCAGTTACAGTAGACGTTCGTGCGACGCTCGCGAACGGGGAATTCATCAATGTCCCGGCTACAATAGCGGCCAGGAGTTTTGGCGAGGTCGCGTTCAGGGCGCCCGCGGCCGTTACGAAAGTCGAGATTGATCCGGAGAAACTTTACCCCCAGACCGACTATTCGGACGACATTGCTCCAAGGGAAACGACTGAGAGCGATCCGCTGCTATTCGTTAAAAGGGAGTTTGACCGGCAGGAATGGGTTGAGGCCGAGAAGAACGCTCGGACGGTGCTGAGGCAATGGCCGCGTTTTGACGATGTACGCATATTTTTGGCCCGGTCACTGTTAGCACAGAATAAGATGACTGAGGCGGAGCGGGAATTTCGGGTTGTTCTAGATGAAAAGCTGCCGACGGCGAGGAGCATCGCATGGGCGACGGTGGGGCTTGCCGAAGGAGCTGCGAAGGCCGGGCAGAACGCGGACGCTATCAGACACGCAACTGAAGCGATTCGATTTGAGGCCGATTACGGCGCGAGCCTGGCGGCGAGAAATTTGAGGCGCAGGTTGAATGCTCCGGCGGGCGCGGACGAGTCGGTCCGTACGTTCTTTGCACAATTTGACAAGGCCGCGATGTCTAACCGCAAAGCTGATATGGAAGGCATGGCCGCTCCGGGAGAAGCAACCCGATTTGTCGCAGGTGTATCGGGACAGACGACTCAGTGGACCACGCAGGTGTTATATGTGGATCAGCTCGACCCCATTAATGTGC
>JACDAK010000070.1 GCA_013695495.1 Blastocatellia bacterium
CGCGTCGCCATTGCCAACAAAGAAACGCTTGTCATGGCAGGCGAGATAATGACCTGCGCCGCCGAAGCATCGGGTGCGGAGATTCTGCCTGTCGACAGCGAGCACAACGCTATCCACCAGTGTCTCCGCGGAGAGTCCGTTTCTGAAGTGCGGCGACTTATTCTAACCGCATCGGGCGGCCCGTTTCGCACGAATACCATAGAAGAGATCGAGAACGCCACGGTCGAGCAGGCTCTCGACCATCCAAATTGGAAGATGGGCGACAAGATCACCATTGATTCCGCCACCCTCATGAATAAGGGTTTGGAGGTGATCGAAGCCCGTTGGCTATTCGGGTTCGGCGCTGATCAGATCTCGGTCGTCGTACATCCGCAATCGGTCGTACACTCAATGGTTGAGATGGTCGACGGGTCGGTCATGGCACAGATGGGCGTGACGGATATGCAGCATCCGATACAGTATGCATTGACGTATCCCGAACGGAAGCCATGCGATCTGCCGTCGCTCGACCTCGGCAAGATCGGCCGTCTGACGTTCGAGGGGCCTGACCTGGAACGTTTCCCGTGTCTCGGCCTCGCTTTTGACGCTCTACGCGCAGGCGGAACAATGCCCGCCGTTCTGAACGCAGCCAACGAGATCGCCGTTCAGGCTTTTCTCGATGGCGGCTTGAAGCTTAGTGAGATCGCGGAGCTGAATCGGAGCGTGATGAAAGAGCATCGGCCCCTCGCTGCATCGACATTAGAGGCAGTTCTCACGGCAGATGCATGGGCGCGACAAAGCGCTATAATGAAACTTGGCAGAACGGCTTCCGCCGGGTAAAGCCGAGTTTATCGTTACAACGCCTTGCTCTCGGAAAGGCTCTAAACGAAAGCGAAGAAGTCTTCGTATTCATATATTATGCCGGAAATTATAATAGTTATTTTAGCGGTCGTTTTCGTGCTCGGAGTCGCGATCAACATTCACGAATTTGGCCACTTTATAGTCGCGAAACTCTTTGGCATGCGTATCGAGGCTTACTCGTTCTTTGGGCTCGGGCCACGCATTTGGGGCTTTAAACGCGGCCACACAGATTACCGCATCAGCGCGATCCCTCTCGGTGCCTACGTAAAGCTTTACGGCGACGAGGCAACTGCCTCGCTCGAAGGCGGTGAATCAGAAGGCGAAAAAGTTCCGGACGAAGAGCTGTACGAGCTTCGGCCGCGTTGGCAAAAATTCCTAGTTATGGTTGGCGGGCCGTTCATGAACATCATGCTCGCCCTCGCTATTCCCTTCGGCGCGGCGGCGATCTACGGGGTCCCCGCCATGCCCGCCCCGATCGTCGGCGTCGTATCACCGAACAGCGCAGCCCAAGAGGCGGGCATCCAGGTCGGCGACCGTATAGCCGCCTTTGACGGCGTTGAGAACCCCACGTGGTCCCGCATCTCTAACGATGCAAGGATCTCGCCCGAGCGTCCAATAACCGTTGAAGTTGACCGCGGCGGCGAGCGGGTTTCGCTTACAGTAACACCCGAACGCGCCGATATCGACGGCAACATCATCGGTGAACTCGGATTTCAGCCCGACAGCGGAGTGGAACCGGTCGAGGTCGGCTCACTGTCTGAGGGAGCCCCCGGCGCTACTTCGGGCCTCGAAGTCGGCGACCGCGTTATCGCCTTTAACGGCCAGACAGTCCGCAATCGGCAAGAACTTACGTCCCAGATCCGCGAAAATAAAGACGCCCCGGCTGTTCTGACCATCGAACGCAACGGTGAGCGGCAAGAGATCACGACCGCAGCACGGTTAGACACTGACGGCGTCCATCGCATCGGCATCGGGTTCAGCACCGCAAACATCACCACGCGCGAAGCCGTCGGCCTCAGCGGTGCAGCGGCCTATGCAGTTAACGTCAACGTCGAGATAATTCGCCTCACCGGCCGCGTGTTCGGACAGCTTTTCGCAGGCGAACGATCAGTACGTGACTCTGGCCTCGCCGGCCCCGTCGGCATCGTAAGCATTATCGCAAAAGTGGTAACCGAGGCGGGCTTCGGCGGTTTGATCTTCATTCTCGGCGTCATCAGCCTCAACCTTGGCATATTCAACCTTCTTCCCATCCCGCTGCTCGACGGCGGTCAGATAATGGTCCTTGGGATCGAAAAGGTCATGTCATGGTTCGGCCGCACGCTTTCGATGGCAGTTCGCGAGAAAATTCAGCTCGCAGGCCTCGGCATAATATTGATGCTGATGGCTTTCACGCTATTCCTCGACGTTTCGAGATTTTTCTAAAGTATGAAGCGAGTTTCAAGAGCCGTAATGGTTCGTGATGTTCAGATCGGCGGCGGTGCACCCGTCGCCGTTCAGTCCATGACCAAGACGGATACAACCGACGTCGACGGCACGCTAAAGCAGATCGACGAAATGGTCGAAGCGGGATGTGAGATCGTCCGCATCGCCGTGCCTGACGACGACGCTGCGGCCGCGATGTACGAGATCCGCAAACGCACAAACGTGCCTATCGTCGCGGATATCCATTTCCATTACAAACTCGCTCTTAAAGCTCTCGACGCGGGCATCGACAAGCTCCGCATCAACCCCGGCAACATCGGCCACATTGATCGCGTTCGCGAGGTCGTACGCGCTGCGGAGGCACAGAAAGTTCCCATCCGCATCGGCGTCAACGGCGGCTCGCTCGAAAAAGACCTGCTGAAAAAATACGGCAGCGCCACACCTGAGGCAATGGTCGAATCCGGCATGCGCCACGTCCGCATCCTCGAAGACCTCGGCTTCGGCGATATCATCATATCGCTCAAAGCGTCGGATGTTAACCGAATGGTCGAGGCATATCGCCTGATGTCGACCAAAGTCGACTACCCGCTGCACCTCGGCGTCACCGAAGCCGGCACGCCCTTTGGCGGCACGATCAAATCGGCTGTCGGGCTCGGTGTGCTGTTGCACGACGGGATTGGCGACACCATCCGCGTTTCGCTGGCAGCCGAACCGCACGAAGAGGTTCGAGTCGGCTGGGAGATCCTCAAATCGCTGGAACTTCGCAAACGCGGCGTGACGGTCGTTGCATGCCCAACCTGCGGCCGCCTTGATATCGACAACTTTGTTGAGATCGTCACGGAGGTTGAACGCCGCCTCGCTCACGTCGAAGAGCCGCTGCACCTTTCCATCATGGGCTGTGCCGTCAACGGCCCCGGCGAAGCTCACGATTCGCAGCTCGGCATCACCTTTGGCCGAAACGTCGGCATGATCTTTAAAAACGGCGTCCCCATGCGCCGCGTCGGCGGCGAAGACATAGTCGAAGAATTCGTGAAAGAGGTTGAGCTATTAAGGAACGAAGGCTCAAACGCCAAGTCACTGCTCGACGAAAAACCGCTAGTTCAGATCACTTAACACGATCACTGGGCACATCGGGACGTATCTCCTGCGAGAATTTTCTGATAGCTCCCCAAAGCTCCCGATGCGACATTTCTTGGGGAATCACGAACGACGAAGCCACTTTTAGACTTTCGACGATTTCGGGAGCCACGCCGTCGGGTGCGCTGGCAACGAACTGTTCCAGTCCGAGTAAAGCTTCCTGAACTTCGTTACTGTCAAAAGGTTTGGAGGCCTGAAAAGGAGAAGTGACCTTTCGCATCGCGATCCCCAACGAGAACCACCATTTGTCTTTCGCATTCAACTTTCCTTCGATCGACCGTTGAACACCCAGGATCGTTTCCGATCGAACCGTCAATTCCGTGCGGTTATTCAATCCTCCCAACGTCGACTTTTCCTCGGCCCATTCGGAAGACAGCATCGCAGATACCGGTTCGAGTGATCGGTTGTGAAAAATGAAAGCGGAATAGAGCTCGGTTCCGAACGAAAACCAGTTCACCCGTTCGACCGTGGTCGTGTACATCAGCGATCCGTGAAACCGTACGGCTCTGCCGTTAACCACAAGAGGCCGAAACTTCGAGGCCATCGCTGCATCTTCGACCGTTGCCTTGATAGATTCATGGCACATCGGACATTGGGCAGATATAGCATTACCTTCCGCATCGACAACAACCTTGAGAGTGAAGGACACTCCGTCAAACTTGAGTAGAAGGTCGGCGGGCAAATCGGGATTGACCAAGAACGTTGCCCGGCCGTTCACGTCAGGCACACTATAAACAGGTTCGGCGCCCTCCGGGTCCTGCGCGAGCGAAACACAGGATGCAACAAGCAAATGGGCAACTGCGGACAATATTCTGTTCATCGTGACGACGTTATACAGAGTCTCCGGATTACGCAAAAGATTTTCTATGTGAAGGTTTTAGGGATACAGAAAAGTAAATGGATGAAACGGCAGGTTCCGGAGAAACCCGAACAGCAGCATCATCACGAGCATTCCCCAGATGAAAGGCAGCGAGATCGACCACCTCGGAAATACTTTGCCGGTCACCGCTACCCATCCCATCGTGATATAGAAAAAGCCAAAAAGTAGAATGAACAGCGGGATCAACGCGTTGAAATCGAGCGCGGTGTAAATGTCTCCATGGAATAGCGCATGAAACCCACGCGTCAACCCGCATCCCGGACACGCAAATCCCGTCGCGGCAATTAGTGGGCATTTCGGCAGAAGACTCGAGTTCGCAGGGTCCACGGCCCAAACGACGATCGCACCAGCAGTAACGGCCAAAGCCCCGCCACCCGCAATGATGCGTTCTGCACTAGTCGCCGTTGCGGCGTCCTTGTCTTGTTCTGGGCTCGGGTTCACGTAAATCGGTATCGTCCTTCAATCAAAATTATAGACGATATGATCCAAAACCCTAACTCCATGACCATCCAGCACTTTGTCCAAGACAACCGCAGTCACTAGGAATCCGATCACTAGGGTCGCTCCGGTGCCACGAAGTTATAGGTGATCACTCCCGAAATTTTCACAGGCGTGCCCTGTAGCATTGTGGGCGCGAATTTCGCATTGCGAGCAGCCTCAACGGCAGCGGGTCGAAGTAAAGGATGACCCGATACCGCAGCAGCGTTAATAATCAGACCATTTTCGTCGATGACCACCTGAACTGTAACGGTCCCCGACGCGTAAACCGCGCGTGCCGCTGCTGGGTATTCCGGCCTAGGAAGTTCGAGCGCTTTTCCGTTCAGCACCCCGCCTGATATTTGCCTTATCGCCCCGAGCTCCGAACTGTCGTCTGACGGCCCCGCACCCACCACTGGGAATGTTTGACCCGGGTTAAAGTTGTAAACGATCATCCCCGTAACCTGCACCGGCGAACCGCTGAGCACGGTGGGGGAAAACTTCGCTTTATATACAGCATTCAAAGCAGCGTCAACCAAAAGCGGATGAGGTTCCGGATCGTCATCATTTTCAGGTGCAGCAAGTTCGGCCGAAACGATGTCTCCATCTACTCCGATCGTTACCGCAACACGAACCGCGCCGGAAAGCTCCAACGCACGCATATCATCTGTATATTCTGGCCTCGGCATCTCTCTCGCCTTGCCGTTCAAGACACCCCCACGAATCGGCCCCTGAGCATCGACCGCCACGGCCGCAACAAAAAATAACAGCAGTCCCACCGTCGCAGTAAGTGCCTTCGAAATCTTGTTCATGAATTCCTCCTATGTGAATACCGAGTATATCAGACGTGTCAACATTTTTATTTCAAAATACTTTAGACACCGGAACCAACAAAATGTTCCGAAAAGATTTTAAGCGAACGCCCGTGTAAACAGCGCATCGGTCGCCATCTTTCGATTAATATTTACCGTGAGATTTTGCCGAAGTAAGTCGATCTCTCTCATAAAACCGGCCAACCGGCGCGAATCCGCGCGGGCTGCGTGCTCCGCAAGCTTTTCAGCGATATCCACATTCTTGATACGCTCCAAAGAGCTGCCAAGTCCTACAAGCCATACATCTCGAACGGCCGTTTCTAAAACCCCGAGCATCTCTTCGAAATCGTTTTTGTGCTTGGGATCATTTAGCATCTCCGCTTCTTTCAGCAGCCCCGCCAGGTCCGAACCGTCTACGATCTTTTCTAGTATCACGATCACGTGTTCCCGCATCGCTCTATATCGCGCAAGGTCTAACAGCAACGCACGTCCAATGCTGCCGCCGCTCAAAAGTGCGGCAAGCTTCGCATCCTCACCCGTGAAAACGCTCCGCGACACCAAATGCTCACGCACCTCTTGCATCTCAACCG
>JACDAK010000221.1 GCA_013695495.1 Blastocatellia bacterium
CCGCCGCCGTCAAGCCAAACGATGACATGAACCGCCCCACGATTCCCGTCATAAAGCCGACAGGTATAAACACCGCAAGCAGTGAAAGCGTCGTTGCTAGAACCGCAAGGCCGATCTCCCGCGTTCCTTCGATCGCCGCCTGTACCGGATCCATCCCCTTTTCTTCAACAAATCGATAGATGTTCTCGAGCACCACGATGGCGTCGTCGATAACGATTCCCACCATTAGCGTAAGCGCTAGCATCGTCATCTGGTTCAGCGAAAAGCCGAACGCAGCGATCGCCGCAAACGCCGCAATTATCGAGATAGGGATCGAGAGTGCTGAAATGATCGTCGACCTGAAATTCCAAAGAAAGAAAAATACGATAAGTGCAGCAAACAGCCCGCCGAGGATGAGATGTTCCTGGATTGCATGGAGTGAGTTTTCAATAAATTCCGATTGGTCGCGGATCACCGCCACCCGCATATCGTCGGGAAGGTTAGGTACAATGTCCGCCATCCGTGTCTTCACGTTGTTGATGACCGCGATCGTGTTCGCACCCGCCTGCTTTCGCACACCTACCGAAACCGACTGCACTCCATCCAGTGATGCAGCCGACGTCGGCTCCGCGCCGATCAACTCGGCCCGCCCGACATCCTGTACCTTGATCGGAAACCCATTACGCGTCGCTATCACGATCTCGTTGAATTCCGATACGTCCGTCAGCTTGCTCATCGTACGAACGCCGAAAGTCCGCCGCCCTTCAACAAGGTTGCCGCCGGGCAGTTCCTGGTTCTGAGCACGCACCGCGTTCGTCACGTCTGTGACCGAAAGGTTAAACGCACGAAGCCGGTCCGGGTTTATGCTGACCTGAACCCGAGGCTGCCGTGCACCCCACATGAACACTTCACCGACGCCGTCAGCGGACTCGAGCCGCTCAACGATCAGTGTTTCCACCGCATCCGTCAACTCCATCACGTTGCGCGGAGCGCTGATAACGTACTGAAGCACTGGCTGCGAATCCGGATCGGCCTTCTGCGCCACAGGCGGATCCGCCGAATCGGGAAGCCGGTTCACGATCGTGCTTAGTTTTTGCTGGATCTCTTGAAACGCTACGTCCGGGTCCTTTTCCAGGTTGAACGTGAGCGTTACATTTGAACTTCCGCGGGATGAACTTGAGCGCATCTCCTCAACGCCCGGCACTGTGTTCAACGCTGCCTCAACAACGTCCGTTATTTCGGTCTCGATCTCTTCCGGAGCCGCACCCGGGTTGCTCGTGCGCACCGATATCGTAGGCAGATCGATCTTAGGAAATCTATCAACGCCCAGCGTGAAAAAGCTGAAACCTCCAACCACCGTAAAGAAAAGTACGATGACGGTCGCAAACACCGGACGATGAACACAGATCTCAGCTAACCATTGCATAACTCGCTTACCCTGTCTTTACTAATAAACCACCCTAGCACCCTCATACAGGACCTCAAGATTGCTTGTGGCAACTACTTCGTCCACATTGATCCCGTTCAGGATCTGATAGCTGTCGCCTTCTTCTGGGCCCAACTGCAATACGCGCAACTTCGCCACCCCTTCCTCTATCACGAACCCTCTGAACGACTGCGTCGCCTGATGGGTATAAACAGCGCTTTTCGGAATGAACACCCCGTTCGATCCGCCTTCCTTGCTGATCCTCGCCGACGCGAACATTCCGGTTCGTAATGCGTTATCGCTGTTCTCGATCGACGCTTCGACTATCGCCGAACGGGACGTGGGGTCAACCGCAGGGTTTACAGCGGTGACCACACCGGCAAAGCGCCTGTCGCGATAAGCCTCAACCTCGATCGAAACGCCCCGCCCTAACATCACCGTCGGGACGTCCCCCTCAGCTATCTGTATTTGAATTTTGATCGGATTCGTCCGAAGCAGCGTAGCAATGAACGTGGCAGTCGAAACGAATTCCCCAACCGCCACATGTCTCTCGCTGATAAATCCGGAGAACGGAGCCCGCACCACAGTGTCAACAATTGCCTGCTCAGCAATGCTTATCTGCGCCCGTGCGGCTTCCACATTCGCTTCCGCACTTCTGATCGCCTGGTTGTTCTGCCGCGC
Organism: Blastocatellia bacterium; assembly: GCA_013695495.1. Lineage (GTDB taxonomy): Bacteria > Acidobacteriota > Blastocatellia > Pyrinomonadales > Pyrinomonadaceae > OLB17. Next base: position 2,087 of record JACDAK010000221.1, read on the forward strand.
AAGGTTTATCTGCGTATCAAGCTGCTCCTTCATATTGGCAACGCGCGCCCGAGCTGTGTCGCGAACGAGTCGAAATTGCTCATATGTGATCATCGCTACGTCGCCCGACTCTACCAAAAGCCGGTAACGCTGCTCGTTCGCCTCAGCCTGCCTCAACTCCGCTAACGTCTGCTCGTAATTCGCGTTCGCAGCGCGCACTTCCGGCACCGCCGATGCGTTGAACGACCCATTCGGCCCGAGCCCCAATCGCGCCTCAGCCTGCCGAACCGCTGCCGTAGCTTGCTTGACCGCTGCCTGCGCAGACGCAAGCTGCAGCCGAGCATCCCGGTCATCGATCCGAGCGACGATCGCGCCCTGGGTCACGAATTCACCGACATTCACGTTAACGTTAGACACCTTTCCGGCGATCTTGGGGGCGATGTTCGATGTTTCGTCAGCTACCATGCTGCCCGTAGCCTGGATAAAATCGGGCACGGGTCGGCTTTCTGCCTGAGCGACGGTGATAGCCACCGGAGACTGGTCGTCCTCGGCTGTTCGCCCGGTATTCACTTCCGCCGAACGCGAAGTTCCGCACGCGGAAGTCAGCGAAATCGCGGCCAAAAAAATAAAGCCCGCCGATACGCGGAGTCTGGAAGAAAGATTTTGCAGCATACGTTTCAAGAGTACGATGTAATTCTATTATACGGGGTTACTCCAACTAAGGTTGCTTATGTAAAATTTTGTAAATCAAAGACTTGTTAGCTTTGACGCAGCCACCGTCGCCACGCTTCAGCAAAAAAGCTGTATAATCAGAATGTTATTCGACTCATATTCCGGAGGGATTCAAATGGTAGAGGAAATTTCCGCAGCTGAACTCAAGCAATTATTAGATTCTGATGAGGATGTTCAACTGATCGACGTACGGCAGCCTGACGAAAACGCCTTCGCTCGCATTGATGGCGCAAAGCTTATCCCGCTCGGCGAGATCATGTCGCGCATGTCTGAACTCGACCAAAACCGCGAGGCTATCATCCACTGCAAAATGGGCGGTCGCAGCGCTCGAGCGATCGAGGCCCTCAAGAGCGCGGGCTACAAAGGTGAACTTAAAAATCTGAAAGGCGGGATAACGGCTTGGTCCAACGAGGTCGACCCGCGGGTACCGAAATACTAAGCAAGTTCCGGCGTCATCGGGTCGATCTCGTCTACTATTCGAACGATTTTCATACCCGGTGCCGCCTTCTTTCGGCAGGCCCTGGCCATCTTCTGCCTGCCGTCGATTTCTATCCACACTTCACAATTTACGCAGTCGCCATTCCAACACAGATCTGCGTGTGAGATCTTTTCCATATTCAGAAACTGAAAACAGCGCAAGATCGAATTATTTTCAGGAACGCTGCACGACTCGCCCCTGATCTCGATCTCGATCAGGCGTTCGTGTGGCTCAAATATCTCGGGATGTATTTCGGACATGCGAACAAATGAGGAATTTGGAAGTTAACTGTAACTTCGCTAAACTATCTTAGCGGAACACGGAGGGTCAAACAATGTCACTGGTAATATATGTAAAACCCGGCTGCCCATACTGTCAGCAGGCACGCGATCATTACAACAACGCTGGCATCGAGTTCATCGAATACGACGCACAAAACGATTTCGACCGGCAACTCGAAATGCTTGCCTATACCGACGGTGACCTCACAGTGCCGGCAATCGTAAAAGACGGTGTGTATATCGGGTCAGGCTGGGGCGACCCCCCACGCGGTTGAACGATCGTACCTCGTTAGCCGGCAGTTTGCCGGCTTCGCATTTTGGATTTCCCACTTCCGCGCATAGACTATCGTCTTGCAGATTGATCCTCGGGCGTGCGGACAGCTTCATAC
>JACDAK010000227.1 GCA_013695495.1 Blastocatellia bacterium
AGCCTTCGGGCCGAACCCACCGCACCCGCGCATGTGGGAATTCCCGCTCAAGCCGGCCACGGTGTGCATCCACCGTCCGGCGAACCTCATCAGATATATCAACTGCGAAAAAGACACGTCTCATTGCTGCGTTGCGTGAAAGTTTACCCGCAGATAAACTCATAGACAAACTTATGAACCTTTTGAAGTTGATCCTGGCTTTCGCACTGTTGACGTTGATCGTTATCGGCGGTGTGGGCTATTGGTTCTACTCTTCGCTGACCAAACCGCGGGCGCACGCGCGTTCAGACGACTACGTCACCATCGAACGCGGCTCCGCGCCGTCACAGGTCGTTGCCAAACTCGTAGCCGAAGGCATTCTCGCCGATAGCCCGGCAACGATGCTCTACCTAAGAACGCTCGGAAGCGCCGATAAGATTCAGGCCGGCAATTATCAATTTCCAACGCCGATCTCGACCCTCGACGTTTTGAAGGAACTCGAAAAGGGTTCGATTCAAACGACCCGCATCACCATTCCCGAAGGGTTCACAAGGTTCGATATCGCAAAGCGCATCGCCGAGATCTTTCCCGGAACACCCGCGAGATCGGAGAAAGAGATCCTGCTGCTGATGAGCGACACCGCTTTGGTAAAAGATATCGCCCCCGAAGCTCGCAACCTCGAAGGTTATCTCTATCCCAGCACCTACGACTTCCCGCCCGACGCCACACCCGAACAGGTCGTGACACGAATGGTGGAGCAGTTCAAAAAGATCTGGAAGCCCGAATGGGCCGAACGTGCCCGCGAACTCGGCCGCACGCCGCACGAGATCATAACGATCGCATCGCTGATCGAAACCGAGTCTCCCGTGGATGACGAACGACCGATCGTGTCGTCCGTCATATATAACCGCATAGCCCGCAGCATCCCCCTCGGCATCGATCAGACAGTTGTTTACGTCGCGAAGATGCAAGACCGTTGGGACGGCACGATCCATAAAAGCGACATCGAGGCCGACTCGCCGTACAACACGCGCAAGTACGGCGGCATCCCGCCCGGGCCGATCTCGTCTGTATCAGCAGGTGCGATCGAAGCAGCGCTCAACCCGGCGCAGACCAATTACATCTTCTACGTCCTCGACGTTGGGAAAAATGACGGCTCGCACCACTTCTACGCGTCCGCCGCCGAGTTCGAACGCGGGAAAGCCGTCTACCAGCGATGGCTGGCTGAGCAGCGGATACTAAAACGACAGGCCGAGCAGGCGAATCGATGATCAAACTCCTAGCACTCGACCTAGACGGAACCGTCCTGAACTCACAGGGCCAGGTTCCGGAAGCCAATCGCAACGCAATCCGCGCGGCGGAGGACGCCGGCGTGCTGGTCACGATCGCGACTGGCCGCAGATTTCGCGATGCCCGCCCGGTAGGCATCGAACTTGAACTAAACGCTCCTCTCGTCACCCACAACGGAGCCCTCCTCAAATACGCCGCGACGCTTGAAACGGTCGACGCTTCCCTTCTCGATTTAGATGTTGCTCTAGACGTTATTCGACTGGGCCGCACCGCCGGCGGCGACGCATTGGTGAGTGCCGATCCGCACGGTAAAGGCACGCTGCTGTACGACCGCATCTCAGATGACAACATCCCACTGCAGAAATACATTCGCTGGGCTGAGGGCCTCCACGGCGAAGACGCGGAAGAGGCTGTGCATCACGTCGAATCGCTCGAACACGAGCTCAAGGCGCACGACGTTATCCACATCTCATTTTCCGGCGGCTGTTCACGGATGGCCGACCTTCAGGAAATGCTCCGCGAAGGGTTGAACGGCACCGCGACGATTCTTGCGACGATCTACCCAAAGCTCGATTTCACCCTTCTCGACATCCTGCCGAAGGACGCCTCAAAGGGGATCGGCCTTGAGCGCCTTGCCGCACGCCACGACATTCGCCCCGATGAGGTAATGGCGATCGGCGATAACTTCAACGACCTCGAAATGCTCGAATTCGCCGGCACCCCCGTCGTAATGGGCAACGCCGACCCCGAACTGCTCGCCCGCCCCAACTGTCAAACCACCCTCACAAACGACGAAAGCGGCGTTGCCGCCGCCATCGATCGTTTCGTGCTCGGCCGCCGCTAACTTCGCATCCGCCATCCGCGGATCAGCAGCGACGGAACTTGGCTCTCTAGCGAGTCCCATATCTGCCTCTTGGATCTAACACAGCCCCAGTTTGGTCAGAGATGTCAGATTAGTGTTTCACCCCGTTTCGTGCTAAGTTTTCTACTTTGTTATTTCACATACAGGAGCAATTAATGAGCAATAGAACCGCAATTATTGAAACGAACAAGGGAACGATCAAAATCGAGTTATTAGAGCCCGCCGCGCCCAAAGCGACCGAGAATTTCCGGCTGCTCGCCGAGAAAAACTACTACGACGGCGTCATATTTCATCGGGTTATCAAGAATTTCATGATCCAGGGCGGCGACCCTCTCGGCGAAGGCTACGGCGGCGAATCCGCGTGGGGCGGCAAGTTTGACGACGAGATCGATCGTGATTCCGATTTGTACTCCGGCGTTTACGAGAAAGGCACGGTCGCAATGGCCAACTCCGGCCCCAACACCAACGGGTCACAGTTCTTCATCATGCACATCGACTATCCCCTTCCGCCGAGCTACACCAAATTCGGGAAGCTTATCGAAGGCCAGGACGTCGTCGATGCTATTGCCGAGGTCGCTACGAGCCCCGGCGACAAGCCGCTCGAACCGGTCGTAATGGAGCGCGTCTACATTGAGGAAAACGACGGATAATGCGTGCCGTCCTCCAGCGGGTTTCCCGTGCAAAAGTCACGGTCGGCCAGGAAGTTACGGGCGAAATTCGACATGGACTGCTGATCCTTCTCGGGGTTTCATCTGACGATACGGAAACCGGATCGGCGAAACTCGCGGAAAAGACGCTTAAGCTTCGTATATTCGACGATCCGGACGGGAAAATGAATCTTTCAGTCGCGGAGATCGGCGGCGAGCTGCTTGTGGTTTCGCAGTTCACTCT
>JACDAK010000230.1 GCA_013695495.1 Blastocatellia bacterium
TAGCAGGACATTGTTGATCAACAAATGAATCTTGAAAGTATCTTTACGGGCAATCCTTTCGTCGAGTTTGCCATTATTCTCTTTCTGGCCGCACTTTTGGGAGCTGTCGGCCAACTCCTTCGCCAGCCGCTGATCGTCGTGTTCATTGCCCTGGGCATTCTTGTCGGCCCATCGGTGCTGAACATCGTTGAATCAAGAGAGAACATTCATTTACTAGCAGAGATCGGCATCGCCATTCTCCTGTTTATCGTTGGTCTCAAGCTTGATCTGCGCCTCATAAAATCTACGGGAAAGATCGCGCTGTTCACCGGGCTTGGCCAGGTGATCTTTACATCGGTCATCGGGTTCGGAATCGGTATCCTGCTGGGCTTTTCAACTCTGCACAGCTTTTATATCGCCGTCGCGCTTACGTTTTCAAGCACGATCATTATCGTCAAGCTCTTGTCGGATAAGAAAGAGATCGACTCGCTGCACGGGCAGATCGCCGTCGGGTTCCTGATCGTTCAGGACATTGTTGTGATCCTCGTCATGATCATTCTGTCAGCCCTCGGGCGACAGGGGGAAGCCTCCGTCCCACGCGAGATCGGCCGCACGGTCATTTCGTCGGCCGTCCTGCTTGCAATTACATTCGTCATGATCCGATGGATCATTCCCTTGATAGGCAAGTTCCTTGCCCGCTCACCCGAGCTGCTCACATTGTTCTCGATCGCATGGGCTGTGGCATTGGCGGCATTCAGTATATTGATCGGGTTTAGCGCCGAAGTAGGAGCGTTCCTTGCCGGGGTTTGTCTGGCAACGTCACCGTACAAGGACGCGATCAGCGGACGTCTGGTCAGCCTTCGCGACTTTCTGCTGCTGTTCTTCTTCGTTAACCTCGGGGCAAATCTGGACTTGGCGGCCATCGGCGGACAGATCCCGGCCGCAGTAATCTTTTCGCTCTTTGTGCTCATCGGTAATCCCATCATCGTCCTAATAATCATGGGGTTCATGGGCTATCGAAAGCGTACGGCCTTCCTAGCCGGGCTAACCGTCGCACAGATCAGCGAGTTCTCTCTGATATTCGCGGGGCTTGGCCTGCAAGTCGGCCATATCGATGAGGAAACCGTCGGGCTGATCACGCTTGTCGGGCTGATAACAATCGGAATCTCGACATATCTCATCCTTTACTCCGGACCGATCTACGAAAGGCTCTCACCGTTCCTGCGTGTGTTCGAACGCTCGCACCCTTTCCGCGAAGACGAAACGAAGCTGAAAGAGAAGAAAGAATTTGACGTGATCATCTTCGGATTAGGGCGCTTTGGAGGTTCGATAGCAGATTCACTTGATCACCACCCCGACGTCAGCTATATTGGTATCGACTTTGATCCTCAGGTTGTCCATCAACGAAGCGAAAGGGAAGAGAACATCATCTACGGCGACCTCGAGGATCCCGAATTACTGGAGCACGTGCCCTACGAAACGGCCAAGTGCATCGTCAGTACCGTGCCGGAGAGCAGCTTCTCCGTCGGGCTTCTCCACGAGTTGAAGGAACGCGGGTACAAAGGCCGCGTGTTCGTCACGGCAGCGCGGGAAGCGGATCTCGAAGTCTTGGAAAAGACCGGCCACGAGCACATACTCATGCCGCATCGAATGGCGGCAGAAAACCTATACTCGATACTGATCGAGAAAGTATTGGCAGATAAAGACGACGACGAACAAGCAAAATAAAGGAGGACAGCTTTTAAGCTAACTGAATCAACCATGAAGATATTCAAATCAACCCCGAATATTGCCCTGATCGCTTTTGTGCTGTTCGCAGCAGCTTCGGCCGAGGCGCAGACGGCTACTCATAAATGGAGCGACTTTGTCTGTGAGTATTCGGGAACCTACGACACAAAGCGTTATACCAAGGCCGAGATCGAGGGGACCGGGCGGCTGTATGCGATGAGCGGGTGGTCGCCGTTGGGGTTCTCTGCCACAGTATGGAACTACGCCGACATCGGAGATCTGGATATCGCCGAGCTTGAGCGGGAATACAAAGACAAGCGGGCGGAGCTTGTGAATCTGAAGCTGGTCAAGGGCGAGTATTGGGAGGGCGTACGGCAACGTAAGCTGAAAGAGCTGGACGAGTTTTATCGCCTCTCCTCGGTTACAGCGCGAGCCTATCGCGAACCCGCGGTGCTTCGCAGCTATGAGGGAGCGGCCGCCTGCAAGAAGCAGTTCGCCGAGCCGATAATCGCGGGCGGCGAGAGCCTTATCAAGGCATGGGAGGCGGTCAACAATGCCTCTCGCGCCGTTAATGCGGACCCCGAGCGGCTAAAGCGGGAATTCGAACAGCAGAAAGCCTCGCCCGACCGCCTCAAGTTTGCACTCGTCGAGACAATGTCTTTTGGCTGGTGGAATTGTGCAAACAACGAACGTCCATACCACGAACCCGACCACGAAGCCCACGATCGCGAGTTTAAAAAGCTTTTCACCAAGATCAAAGAGCTGGGATGTGACGAGCCATAGGGGAAAACCGACAGCGACGGGGATGTTATGGGCCGAGTAACCAGGGATTCCCAAAGCCTCATCCCTGGGCTTTATTATCTGTCCCTTTCAGGGACTCTGGCATCATCGGCTGCGGGAGGTTTGGCCAAGGCTCGTTGGTTTTCGAAGTGGGTGGCTATCTCTTGAGCGGCCTTTTGGCCGACGTGGGGGCGGAGTTCTTCGACTTTTGCACGGGCGATCCGCTCAATGGAGCCGAAGTTCTTTAACAGTTTTAGCTTGCGCTTCTCCCCGATGCCGGGGATCTCAGACAGCTCCGAGGTGAAATCGCGTTTCTCGCGGCGTTTTCGGTGAAATTCCAAAGCGGTCTTGTGTGTTTCTTCGCGGATGTTGAGAATCATGCGAAACGCCAGCGAGTTGCGGTCGAATGGGATAGGTTCGTTCTCGCGTCCGCGTATGAGCAGGTGCGAGATCTGCGTGTGCCGCTTGGGTGGTTTGACCAGGCCGACGAGCATAATTTGTTCAAGATCGAGTTTGCTCATAGCCGCGGCGGCCGCCGAAAGCTGGCCCTTGCCGCCGTCGATAAAAATTAGCTGCGGCAGGGGTTTTTGTTCTTCGAGCGAACGTCGGTAGCGGCGATAAACGGCTTCGTGCATGGATGCAAAATCGTTTGAGCCCTCGACCGTCTTGATAATGAACCTTCGATACTCCTTCCGGGCGGGTTTCCCGTTCTCAAAGACAACGATCCCGGCAACGTTCTCGGCCCCTGAAATGTTCGAGATGTCGAACGACTCTATCCGCTCGGGGAAATAAGAAAGCTCGAGCATTTCCTGCATCTCCGCGAGAACCTTCTCGGCATCGGGCTTGAGTACGCGGAACCTCTGCTCGAACGCCACCTTTGCATTGGTCTCGACAAGGGCGACAAGCTCGCGTTTCTTGCCTCGACGCGGGTCGAGGATCTTCACGCGGCGACCGCGTCGCTCTGTCAGAAGCTGTTCAAGGAGCTCGCGGTCGTCGAAATCCTGCGGCACGTGGATCTCTAGCGGCACATAATCGGTCGAATAATATTGTACGAGAACCTCGCCGAGGAATTTTGAGCCGTCAAAAGATTCGTCGTCGGGCAGATCCTCCCAAAAGAACTCTCGCCTGCCAACGATGCGGCCTTCACGCATAGTAAAGAGCTGAAGGGCGAGCCGCTGGTTCTCGCGATAGAATCCGAAGATATCGACATCGCGGTCGGCGAGGGTCGCCATCTTTTGCTGGTCGCCCAAAGCGAGGACCGTGCGATGAAGATCGCGGTACTTGGCGGCTAGCTCGAACTTGTTCTCTTCTGCAAACTTCCACATCCGGCGTTCCAGATCATGGGCTAGCTCTTTATTCTTTCCGTCAAGGAGCGTCTTAACATCGCGGGCGGCCTCCAAATATTCTTCCTGCGTGCACAGATCTTTGACACACGGGCCGAGACATCGTTTAAGGTGATATTCAAGGCACGGACGGGGTAACTTTCCATCGATCTCGATGTCACAAGTTCGTAGCTGGAATGCACGGTTTACGAGGTTCAAGGTCTTTCTTGCGAGAACGGTCGGCAGGAAAGGGCCGTAGTAGCTGGAACCATCGCGGGTGAACTTCCGGGTTATGACGACCTTGGGAAAGGGTTCGTTCGTGAGCTTTAGATGCGGATATTGCTTGTCATCTTTTAGCATCACGTTGAAGCGGGGTTTGTGCTTCTTGATCAGGTTCGATTCGAGCACGAGAGCTTCTACTTCGTTGTCGACAACAATAAATTCAAAGTCGTCGATAAGTTTGACGAGCCGGCGGGTTTTTATGTCGTGGTTGCGCGAAGAATGGAAGTACTGGCGGACACGATTGCGAAGGTTCTTGGCTTTGCCGACATAGAGGATCTTTCCCCGGTCATCCTTATGAAGATAGATGCCGGCCGAGGTGGGAACCGATTTAAGCTTTTCGGCAAGTTCCATTAGATGGAGTTTAACTTATTGCGGGTGTTGAATCGAAAAAGGGTGGGTTGGCGGCTGGTCGGAGTTTCTTAATCTGTTACGATTTGCGAGGTTTTGCGTTAGGCGGGGAGTTGGGCGACACTTTTGATGGTGCGGACGAAACTTACAAAAGACCCGGCGGATGCTGCGAAGGTCATAAACCGGGGCGGACTCGCTGCGTTTCCGACTGAGACGGTTTACGGGCTGGGTGCAGGCGTGTTTGACGAGGCGGCGATCGGTAAGATCTTTCAGGCGAAAGGCCGACCGCAGGATAATCCGTTGATCGTGCATATTGCGAGGGTCGAGGACATTGAGCGGCTTGCCGTGAACGTGCCCGCGTATGCCCGCGCCCTAATTGCGGAACACTTTCCGGGACCGCTGACGATAGTGGTGAAGAAGCGGGCTGAGGTGCCGGAGTCGGTGACGGCCGGGCTTGATTCGATAGGGATAAGGATGCCGAGTGCGGAGCTTGCCCGCGAGTTTCTTTCGAAGTGCGAGATGCCGGTGGCGGCTCCGTCGGCGAACCTTTCGGGCCGGCCAAGCCCGACGACGTGGCAGGCCGTGTTGGAGGACCTTGACGACAGGGTTGATTGCATCTTGAAGGGAGATCCGACGGACGTGGGGATAGAGTCGACGGTCGTGGATTGTACGGGGGACGTGCCGGTGATATTGCGGCTGGGTGCGTTGAGCTCGGGGGAGCTTGGCTTGAATATCGTGCGAGGTGACGACGACGCGATGGGGGCTTTGAAGAGCCCCGGGTTACGTCATCGGCACTATTCGCCGAGTGCGCGGGTGATGTTGGTCGACGATCTGAAGCTGCTGCGCGGCGGCGAAAATGTTGCGTTCATTGGCTTGCGTACGCTGGGCGTTGAGATGGGATATGCGGTCGTTTGCCGTAACGAGCGGGAATATGCCCACAAGGTTTTTGAGTTCTTTCGCGAATGTGACCGCCGCGGCATCGAAACCATCTACTGCGAAACGGTTTGGGAAGGCGGCATCGGCGCGGCTCTGATGGACCGCCTTAGACGTGCGGCCGAGTGATCAGCGAAGCGTGACGGAGGCGATCGCCACGTGGGTGTTGTCGGCGATGACCTGGACGTTGAGCTCCGGGCTGCTGCGAAGGTCGTCGAGATGGCGGAGGGGGACAATGACTATATATTCACCGCGAAAAGTGTCGCGGATCTGGTCTGCGATAAGCTCGGGCTCTTGAAACTCTTTCTGTGCGCCATCCTCGGTTCGCACCAAACGCCCCGCGGCATAATATTCTGCGTTGTGCGACACATGGCGAAAGCCTATGACATTCGCGTCGTGATGGCCTGCCTCGTCGGCGGTTTCAATCAATCGCTTGACGGAGTCTGCATCAGCGTAGCGGGGTACTGCAAAGATAAGAAGGCCGAGAATGACCAGATACATACCGACCGCGGCTGTCTTGATGAGCATCTCGCGTTTGGCCGAACCCTGCATAAAGCCGCGGATATAAAGCCAGGTAAAAATGACTGCTCCCGGCACGGCCGGCAGGATGTACCCCGGTAGCTTTGAGCCTGAAAAAGAAAAGAACACAAGCGGGACGAGCATCCAGGCGACGGAAAACCGTATGAGGGTAGCGTGCTCGGGTTCCTGCGGGGTTGCCGCCTTGTTGAACAAGCCTTTAATAGATCGGTAAACACCTGCAAGATAGAACGGCGTCCAAGGCACAACAAACAGGGGGATGATCACCCAAAAGAACCAGAAGGGTTGCGGGTGACGATACTTGTTCGAGGTATAACGCTGGAAGTGATGCTGTATGAAGAACTCGTCGATGAACTCCTGACCGTGGCGAAGGTACATCGGCAGATACCAAACGGCCCCGACCGCAAGCGTTATAATTGCGCCCCAGAATAGGCTAATGATAAAGACCCTTGAAGGAAATCTGCGCGAGATAACAAAATAAAGGCCGATGATCGCCAGCGGAAGCACGGCACCGACAAGGCCTTTGGCCAACAGCGCCACACCAATGAAGAAATAGAGCCCGATGAGCGGAAGGGTTGCCGCGGTGTCCTGCGAACGTCGGTCATATATATAGAAGCATGCGAGGGCCGCCGTGACGGGGAACGTGAGGATAATGTCGAAGCTCGCACCCCGGGCGAAGACGATCAGGCCAAGGCTGGCGGCTGCGATCAAGGCGAGCCAGTTGGCAAATTGGATCGCGCGGGTGCGATCCTGTGCGTGATAATAGCCGACGAACCAGAGGCTTGTGACCGTGCCAAGACCGAAGAGTGCCGAGCCAAAGCGGGCGGCGAACTCCGATATGCCGAAGACGTGAAAAGATGTGATCTGAAGCCAATAAAGTAGTGCGGGCTTTTCGAACCAGTTGAAACCGCCGAGCGTGGTAGTGACCCAATCGTTGCGGTAAAACATTTCACGTGCCACCTGTGTGTAACGAGGTTCATCGGGGCCGATGAGGGGGATCGTCAAGCCAAAGAAATAGACAAAGACTGTGAGAGCGGCGGCTGCGATCCAAAAGATGGTGAGGTTGCGTTGGTTCGTCGTTGTCATTTGGTGCAAGTTAACGGAAAATGAAAGTATCACCGAAATCCGCACCCTATTCAAATAATGGCTGAAAATGAGACCACCGGAAAACTTCGTTGTGCCGCCATCGGCGTAGGTTCGTTGGGCCGCCATCATGCTCGGAACTACGCGGAGCTTGCCCGCGAGGGCCGCATCGAATTCGTTG
>JACDAK010000071.1 GCA_013695495.1 Blastocatellia bacterium
ACCGCGGCCAAAGCCTCGCAACATTTCCGCTGCTATTCAACGCGATCGGGAATTAATAATGATCGATTTCAGAAAACAGGCCGCTCCTACGGAGCTCGAATACAAATGGTGCTCCGACCTCTCTACAGACAGGTTGCCCCTAACTGGGCAAGAACAGGCCCCGTAAGAGCGACCTGTCTGTTAAATGAACGTAATAACAATTCGCAGAACTTGATATCTCCGCGACACCGCGAGGAGTTGCATAAATACATTTCCGGTATAATCAATAATCGTAAGCAGAAATTGCTCGCGATCTTCTGCATGCCTGATCACATTCATTTGCTAATCGGCATAAACCCCTCGATTTCGATTTCGGATCTGTTTCGGGACATTAAGGCCGGTTCCTCTAATTTTATCAACGGACAGAAATGGGTGAGAGGACGGTTTAACTGGCAGGAGGGATTCGGGGCTTTCTCTTACTCCCGCAGCCAGATCAAGGCGGTTAGCGATTACATTTTGGGGCAAGAAGGTCGTCATGAAAAGAGAACGTTCAGAAACGAATACGTTGGCCTGTTGAAGAAATTTGACGTGGAGTTTGAGGAGCGGTATTTGTTCGACTTCATCGACTGAAAGGTCGCTCCTACGGAGCTGGGATCTATCTGCCCCGGCTTGCTACAGACAGCACGCCCCTCTGGGGCTCGGCGTTCTTCGATTTGTGAACGGGATCACGTCTTCGCAGCCGATTTCTAAGAGCTACACTAAATAATGAATATCGTCTCCCTTGAAAATGTCTCGAAGAACTATGGCATTAAGCCGCTGTTCGAGAATGTAACGCTCGGCCTTGAGGACCGCGACAAGATCGGGATCATCGGTGCTAACGGCTCTGGCAAGACGACCTTCCTGCGAATAACTGCGGGTCTTGAAGAACCAGACACGGGCCGCGTTGTTCGGGCCAAAGGCAAAACGCTCGCATATCTTTCGCAGAATCCGCCTTACGACGAAAACCTGACCGTGCTCGAAACCATCTTTGCCTCAAGCAGCGGCATTATGCAGACGATCCGCGATTACGAAGCCGCATGTCATCACCTCGCCGCAGGTTCCGCAGACGCAAAACTGCTGGAGCGAATGTCCGAGCTGCAGCACGATCTGGAGATGAACGGCGGCTGGGAAATTGAGGCAAACGCCCGTGCCGTGCTCACCAAACTCGATATAACCGATACCGCAGCCAAAATGGAAACGCTCTCCGGCGGCCAGCGAAAACGCGTCGCACTAGCCCACGAACTTATCTTTAAGCCGGACATTCTGATTCTGGATGAACCCACAAATCATCTCGATGCCGACACGATCGAATGGCTCGAATCTTATCTCGAACGTTACACCGGCGTTCTGCTGCTGGTCACGCACGACAGATATTTTCTCGACCGTGTGACCGATCGCATATTTGAGGTTGACCGCGGCGCCATTCAAAGCTTCAACGGCAACTACGGATATTACGTAGAAAAGAAAGCTGAGCAGGACGAGCTTCGCGAGGTCGAGGGCCACAAACGCGAGCAGTTGATCAAGAAAGAACTTGCGTGGCTTCGCCGCGGAGCAAAGGCTCGCACCAGAAAATCAAAACACCGAATAAATGCCGCCCACGCGCTCATGGCAGCGCCCAAGGAAGCGGCAAAGCAAGACGTAGATATCGCGATCGGTTCAAAGCGGCTCGGTTCTAAGGTTGTCGAGATCAATAATATTTCGAAATCCTACGGCGAGACCACGCTCATCAATGATCTTTCCTATTTGCTGAAGCGCGACGATCGTCTCGGAATAATCGGCCCTAACGGTTCCGGAAAGACCACCTTGCTCGATATCATTACCGGCCGTGTTCAGCCCGATTCCGGAGAGATAGATATCGGGCAGACAGTTCACATCGGTTATTACGACCAGGAAAGCCGTGAACTAAACGACGAGCAGCGGGTTATCGATTACATCCGTGACATTGCCGAATTCGTTACTACAAATGCAGGCGTGCAGATCACGGCCGGCAAAATGCTCGAGCGATTTCTTTTCACACCCGCACAGCAATACGCAGTGATCGGGAATCTTTCGGGCGGGGAACGACGGCGATTATATCTCCTGCGGATATTGATGGGATCACCGAACGTTCTTCTGCTCGATGAGCCGACAAACGATCTGGATATACCAACGCTGATCGCGCTCGAAGAATATCTTGACGATTTTGCGGGTGCTCTGATCGTCGTCAGCCACGACCGCTATTTCCTCGATCGGACGATAGAAAACGTTTTCCGTTTCGAAGACGGCGGACACGTCCGCGAATTTGCCGGGAACTACAGTGCATATCTAGAGGTAAATGAGCGTGAAGAAGCAGAGGGCAAAACTGTTCAGGCTGCTAAAGACCAGAAAGCACCTGAACCTGCTGCCAGTGCAAAGTCCGGATCAAAGAAATTGAGCTTTAAGGAGACTCGCGAACTGCAAGACCTCGAGAAAAGGATCGCAGAGACCGAAGCAAGACTGCCCGTTATAGAAAAAGAGCTCGTCGTCGCGGCCGCTGACGCCGGACGTGTCCATCAATTATTCACCGAGCAGCAAACGCTCGAAGCTCAACTTGAAGCTGACATGAGCCGTTGGACAGAACTCGCGGAACGAGCTCAGGTCGATCTATAACTTCAGCCGCTCGTATTGGGCGTAAAGCGCCATTATCTCGGCGTTGATCTTCTCTTTCGCCGCAAGGCTGTTTGCCTGATCGCGAAGCTTAATTAATTCTTCGATCTGCTGCTGGATCATTTCTTGCTTCGTCTCCGGCTTTCGCGGCTTGCTGATCTGATATTTATCATCCATTCAGCCATCCTACCGCGTCCGCGAATAAATCCGCTCTAATTCTTGACGAGATTTAGCAGTTTCGGTGTATTATGTCCACAATCGTCGTCACCGTCCCTACACAACAATTGGAGAATCACGAATGGACCTTTTCACCAGCCTTAATCTGGTAACCATCTTCGCCATCATCGGCGGCGTCGGATTTGTCTTTCTGCTCGTCTCGCTCGTGCTCGGCGACATCTTCGAGATGTTTGGCGGCGATGCCGACCTCGGCGGAGGCGACGGCACGGATTTCGGCTTGTTCGACAGCCGCGTTGTCGCCGTATTCATCACCGCGTTCGGCGGCTTCGGCTTGATCGCCGCATGGGCCGGGTTCGGCACGGTGCCGAGTTCACTCGCCGGACTCCTCGGCGGCGTCATCTTCGGCGGCATCGTCTCCGCATTCGGCAGATTTCTCGTTGGCCAGCAATCGTCCAGCTCCGTCACCGACAACGACCTTATCGGCCGCACCGCGCAAGTGACAGTATCCATCAAACCCGGCACGCTAGGCCAGATCACCGCCCGAATTGGCGACGAACGCGTTGAAAAACTCGCCCGCACCACCAGCGGCGAAGAAATTAAGCCCGGCTCGATCGTAAAGATCGCCGCGATCGCCGGAGATTCCGTAATCGTAGAAGCCGCCGAATGATCGGCGTTTTGAGGTAAAAACCATGGAAGTTTTATTAGACTATTCAACCCTGCTCATCCCCGTCGTAGTCCTCGTCATCGTTATCGCCGCCATCATCGCGATAATGCTGATCGGCCGAAACTACATCAAGGTTTCGCCGAACCAGGCTGCCGTCATCTCGGGCCGCAAAAGAAAACTCGCTGACGGCTCAGCCGTCGGCTACCGCTTAGTCCGCGGCGGCGCGACGCTGGTGTTCCCGTTCCTCGAAAAGGTCGAATACCTCAACCTAAACGTCATCACCGTCCCGCTCGCCACCTCGCGCGCCTACACGGTTCAGGGCGTCCCCGTATCGGTCAAGGCCGTCGCGAACGTCAAGATCAAGGGCGACGACTCCAGCCTCCGCGCCGCCGCCGAACGCTTCCTCGGCATGCCGCAGCAGGAATTTCACCGCTTGATATTTCAGACGCTCGAAGGCCACCTCCGCGCCATCCTCGGCACCCTCACCGTCGAAGAGATCAATAACGATCGCCTCAGCTTTGCTCAGAAGCTCACAACCGAAGCCGCCGGCGACCTCGAGAAAATGGGCATCGGCATGGATGCCCTCACCATTCAAGAGATCTCCGACGAAGAAGGCTACCTCGACGCCCTCGGTAAACGCCGAACGGCCGAAGTAAAACGCGATGCCGAGATCGGTCAAGCCGAAGCAAACCGCGACTCCAAGATCAAAGCCTCGCTCGCCCTGCAAGAAGGCGAAAAGGTCCGGCTCGAAACCGAAGCGCAGATCGCCCAGTCCAACCGCGAGACCGAGATTCAAAAAGCCCAGGTTCAGGCACAGATCGAGTCCGAACGCGCCAAAGCGAACCAGGCAGGCCCGCTCGCCGATGCAAAGGCCCAGCAGGAGGTCACCGCCGAAGAGGTCCGCATCGAGCGCATCCGAACTCAGGAACAGATCGCCGTTCAGGAACAAGAGGTCTTGCGTAAGGAAAAAGAACTCGAAGCGACCGTCGTGAAACAGGCCGAAGCGGACCGTAGAGCCGCCGTCCTCCGTGCACAGGGCCTTCAGGAAGCTGCCATTCTCGAAGCCGAGGGCCGCAAACAAGCGCAGATCGCTATCGCCGAAGCCGATGCCCGGACGCTCGAACGTGAAGGCCAGGGACGCGCCGCCGCCGTCACCGCCGAAGGTAAAGCTGAGGCAGAAAAGATCCGCGCCGTCGGCCTTGCCGAAGCTGAAAAGCTCGAAGCCAAAGGCCTTGCCGAAGCAAAAGCGATCGAGGCCCAAGGCCTTGCCG
>JACDAK010000251.1 GCA_013695495.1 Blastocatellia bacterium
CAACGAAAGAATGCGTGACGCTCGTCGAAAGAACTAGCGTTTGTAATATAACTCGGCAGTCCGGCCGATAAGACTTGCCAATCATAAAAACGAACAGACCCCGGCAAAATCTCCTCTGCCGGGGTCTTTCTGTGCGCGTGGGCAGGGGTTGAGAACACTGCGATTACTGCGCAGTGCCCGTTTCGGCTTCCGTCTTTTGCGTTTTTAGGCGTTGTTCGAGGATGTTGTTCCAGACGCTGACGATTAGGAGGCCCATTAGGCCGGGGTAGATGTAGTGGGTGTCTAGGTAGTTGCGGATTCCGTAGATGATGAGGGCGGTTGAGACGATGGAGAGCAGGACCGGGGGGATGCTGCGGTGGCGGCGATAGGAGATGAGCGCTCCGACGAGTGCGCCGAGCGCGAGCAGCTGCATAAACATTGGCATGAGATCGATCATGGGTCTATTTTACCACGCCGCGGGCGGCTATTGCGCCGGGGCGGGTGCGTTTTCTACGATATTTCCCTGCCCGTTGTCGGTGACCATCGGCTGTGCGCCGTTAACGAATTTGGAATAGCGCACGGTGTTGTTGCTGCCGTTCAGCATCACCGCCGAAGCGGCCTCTATGGTTATCTCGTTGCCGCGCCCGTTCACCATTATTTGCCGGCAGGCCCCTGTCGCGGTAATTTTCTGATCGTACGTGTTCACGACGACGCGTTCATATTTGCCGCAGGCCGCGGTTTTGCGCGCGGTCTCTTTGTCGATGGAGATCGTGGGCCCTTCGACACTTGTATCGACCTTGATCACGTCCGCGTCGTCCGGCGGCGTTGGCGTCGGCACCGGCTCCGGGGTCGGCGTGGGCGTCGCCGTAGATTTTTCGACCCCCTTTCGCGACATTCCGCTCTGAACGTCGCAGACGATGGCCGAAAACAGGATCGCAGCTGCAAATAATCCGCTCGCTATCTTCATAAAGCTATTCTAGATCAATCGGCGGGGTTTTGCGGAATGCTTTCGGCGTTCACGGGCGTGCCGGCGCGGTCCTGAGGGTGAGGATCGAAACCTCGGGCGGGACCATAAACCGAAACGGAAGGATGCTGGTGCCGATGCCGGTGGTCACAAACAGGTCGATGCCGCCGTCGCGGATGTGCCCGGCGGTGTATTTTTGCCCGTAAGAGGACGGAACGATCGGCGAACCGAGCACCGGCAGGCGGATCTGGCCGCCGTGTGTGTGGCCGGCGATCATAAGCATCGGGTCGCGGCTGATAAGGCGGTCGCCGGTAATGATCGGCAGAACGTCGGGGCTGTGCTGGAGTACAAGAAGGGGGCCGGTGCCTTCGGTTTCGGCCGCAAGGCGTCGCGCGTCGTCCGCATAATCTTTCCAAACGCCGATCTGCTGATGATCGCGAAGCCCAAGGATGCGGAAAACGGCCCCTTCCCTTTCGATAACGGCCAGGGCGCCGTCAAGGACGGCGTAGCCGTTGTTGGTTAGCGCCTGCTTCATCTGCGCTCCGGCGATGTTCGTGTCGTGATTGCCCATCACCGCGTAAACGCCGAGCGGCGCCGACATGCCTGCGATCGCCTTGCCGATCTCATCGGGCTGCATCCGGTTCTGCCCGGGCTGCCCCGGTTCCGGCGAGAGGAAATCGCCGAGGATAACGACCAGGTCCGGTTCTGCGGCGTTCACCGCAGCGGCCACGGCGTGAAACTTTTCGATGCTGCCGCCATTCGAACCGCCGTGAAGATCTGAGATCGCGGCGATACGCAGCCCGTCGAGGCGCTGATCCCATCCCTTTACGCTGATATCGTATTCGCGCGTGACCAGTATGCGCGGCTCCACGTAATAGGCGTATGCCAGCATCGCCGCGGCAGCTGCGGCGGACCAGATAACGGCAAGGAAAAGTTTGCGGGCGGTTAGTTTCACTTCGTCGGGCTATTGCGCCACGAGCGTGACGACATTGATCTCGGGCGGAACGCGAAAGCGGAAAGGGATAACGCTTGTGCCCACGCCCGACGAGACATAAACGTGTTTGCCGTCGACCACCGCGTGGCCGTCCATGAACCGCGGATCGTTGAAAACGGCCTTCGGGCCGAAGATGGGCCAGTTCAACTGTCCGCCGTGGGTGTGTCCGGCAAACATCACGGCGAATCCGGGCGGCGCGTGGAGCATCGTGTCAGGATTATGGGTTATCGCGATCACGTTTTGCCTCAACGGCAACGCATTATATGCCTCAAGCGGCACGGTGCGGTTGCGATACCAATCTTCTATGCCCCAAATGCGTACGGTTTGGCCGTTGACGGCTATTTCGTGGATCTCATTCTGTAGGACACGGATGCCGGCGATGCGCTCGAACTGCGTTTTGATGTTTTGTTCGTTGTGATACCAGTCGTGATTGCCGATAACGGCGTAAACACCATAGCGTGAGCGCAGCCCGCGAAGGCTTTCGGCTATGGTCTCGACCGGCACGCGAAGTTCTGTGCGGTCTGTGCCTTCGGGCAGGGCGCGGGCGTCTCGGTCCCAGCGGCTTTCGCTTACGTAATCACCCAAAAGCACAATGATATCGGCATTCTGCGCGTTGGCTTGATCCACAACGAAGCGGACGCGTTCCGGCGGCGCATAATTTGAACCCGTATGGATGTCCGCGATGGTCAGAACGCGCAGCCCATTGAGCGCCGGGTCCCAATTTGGGACCACAAGCGTTTCTTCGACAACAACAAACTGCCGCGGTTCGATGAAATACGCATAAGAAAGGAACACGGCGAGCACGACGGCAAACACGCCGATCGCTTTACCGATGCGTTTCAGCCATTTTCTCATCTATTTGGTCGGGAAATACTCGCCCCAGCGTTTGTCGATGAGCGCCGCGATGTCTTCTCGGGCCTCGACCTCTTTGGGGTACCACGGTTTCATCCGCGAATCGATGACGATAGGCGCAGTGTAACCGATGTGGTTATTCTTAACGGTCGTTTGCGCCGCGTGGATGTCGGTCGCGGGATTGAAACGCGTCCACGTCGCCCAAAGGAACTTGTCCGTCGAACGCGCGAAGGCGATATCGTCGTGGACGACGATCATCTGCCATTCGGAAAAGGCCGGATGCGCCGCGACGCGTGCCGCGAGCGTTTCGTCATCGGCGAAACTCTCTGCTTCGAGCACCAGACAGCCTCCGCAGAATGCCTCCGCGCTGCGCACGCCGGCGGGCAGCTCTCCGGTAAAGGTTCGCGGCAGTTCCCTCTTGGCCGCGCCCGTGCCGATGAGCATTGCTTTGCTGCCGTGATTGATCTTGCCCGATGCGTAATCGAGCGTATCGAACGCGGTTTGGCTGAAAATGAACAGATCGCGATGCCATTCGACCCGCGCGAGGATGTGTTCGAAGAGGGACCGGAAGTTGCGCAGGTCCTGGGGGGTGTCCGTCAGCAAGAGGAACTTTGTAAGCGATAGCTGGCCTTCGCCGAGGATGCGGAAACCGGCGGAAAGTGCCTCGCGGCCGTAACGTTCCCGTACGACGGCCGCCGCAAGTGAATGAAAACCAGTCTCGCCGTAACTCCAAAGATCGCGCACCGCCGGCATCACAAGCGGAAACAGCGGCGAGAGCAGCTCTTGCAGATAGTCGCCGATGAAAAAGTCTTCCTGACGGGGCTTGCCCACCACAGTGGCGGGATAAATGGCGTCGCGGCGATGGAAAACGGCCTGCGCGTGAAAGACCGGGTAGTCGTGTTCGAGTGAATAATAGCCGTAGTGGTCGCCAAAGGGCCCCTCGGGACGCCGTTCGTGCGGGGGTACGGTGCCGCAGATCGCAAATTCGGCATTAGCGAGCAGCCGGTGATGCCCCGCGAGCGGATTATCGGCCGTCGCGATCTTGGTACCGGCCAAAAGCGACGCGAGCATTAGCTCGGGCACATCTTCCGGCAGCGGCGCGATCGCGGACAGGATCAACGCCGGAGGTCCGCCGAGAAAAATCGTAGCAGGCAAGGGTTGGTTTGCTTGCTCGGCCTCGTGATAATGAAAGCCGCCGCCCTTGCCGATCTGCCAATGGATCCCCGTCGTTTGCTGATCGTATCGCTGGATGCGGTACATGCCCAGGTTCGGTTTGCCGCTGGACGGGCTCTCGGTGTAAACGAGCGGCAGCGTGATGAAATGGCCTCCGTCTTCGTGCCAAAGCTGCATAAGCGGAAGTTTTTCGAGATCGACGGGGTCCTGCGTTACCTGTAGGACGGCGGGACGCCATGAATTCTTTGTGCCGAGCCTTAACGCCGACGCCGCCATGTCCCGATACCCCCACAATTTGCCGAGCTTAGGGGGCAAAACGTCCTCCGCCATGTGAACCGCACGCTTTACGAACTCCAGCGGACGCGGGCCAAATGCGAGATCGATGCGTTTCTTCGTTCCAAAGAGGTTGGTGACGACCGGAAAGGCCGATCCTTTAACATTTGTGAATAAAAGTGCGGGCCCACCGGCTTCGATCGTTCGCCGATGGATCTCCGCCAGTTCCAGACAAGGATCGACCTCAGCCGCGACCTCTGCTATCTCGTTCTCTTTTTGTAGGGTGCTGATGAACCCGCGAAGATCCTGATGCATTTTGTGAATGAAACTTTGCCGCGTGCGTTAAAGTAGATTCAAACAAATGCGGATGGCTTTCGCAAGATACGGAGAAAAAGAAAAAGGGGGCGTGGACCCCCCTTTTCGTCTAGTTGCTGGTTGTTGCACCGCGTGCCGAATGCTTGCTTAAGGCGTTCGGAACCACTCGAAGAGACGCCGGGATGTCCGCTGCGGGCAATCCATCATCGTTTCCGATGATGTCCTTCCCGTCCCGGTTATAAACCTTTTGGTTAAGGTTATCATCGGGATAGATCCGAATGCCGCGAAGTGCAGCACCGGCAAAAAGGCCCCGCGAACGGGAATACGAAAGTATTTCCGCATTGAGAGTGACGTTGGTTGAGGCGCTCGCCTCACGTCCGATAGGCCCTGCGGCCGCACCGACGTCGCCGCCGAGTTCAAAACCGTCGTCCATCAGGTTTCCCAGACCCGTATCGTTCATGATAAGGAAGACATAGTCTGTCTGGGTAACGCCTATCTGTGCGCCGAAGGATCCACCGCCTATTTTAACGAAAACCGGCTCGCTCCAACCGTTGGTCGTGCGTCGGCTAACAACGCCACGGCCCCCGCGGCCGCCGATGCCGAACGCTGCCCGGATCGCACCGGGGATGATGATCACGGCTTCGGCTTTGCTAAGCAGAGCTTCGGGAATGGCGCTATCCGGTTTGCTCATCAGATCGTTGAAAACTTGCGCGGCACTGGCAGCACGCTTATTCGCGGTTTCCACATCGTCCTTAGGGTCGTCGACCGGGACTTCGTTCTGGTTCTGTGCCATCGCAGGCAATGCAAGCAATAGTGCCAAGAATAGCAATGGTAATCTTTTCATACAACTAACCTCCTTGTTGTGAATATCGGCCCGGCGCAGCGACGGAATGTCACCCTTCGCCCGGTTCAATAACTAAATAAAATACCTATGCCGAGACGTGATGCAACTCGCTTGCCGCAATGCGCGTTTAGACGAACTCCGCTACCGCATCGAGTTGTAAACACAAGGTTTACGGTCCATCGCTTTTTGTCCAATATCAGGTGGATAATATGCATACAGAGCTTGGCGTTGCAAAGGTGTGCGATTTCCCAACACAAAAAAACCGGCTTTCGCCGGCTAGAGATATCGGGATCTGCTAAATGTTATTGCAACGTGGACGAAGAAATGTTCAAGTTGTCCGCAGGCACAACCGTTACCTTCCGTCCTTTGAATCGCTTCTCCAGATCATCCTTAAACTTAGCGTAGTCGCCAACAATTATAATGTCTCCACCGAGCAGATTGGTCCTGGCGAACTCGCGTATTTGTTTATCTGTGACAGCGTTTACGGCCGTCATATATCGGTTCAGTTCGCTTGGCGGTATACCAAATGTATACAGTTCAGCAAGAGCTGAAACCAAGCCGCCGGTCGTCTCGATGTTGCGGCCAAAGCCGCCGGTCAGAACGGACTTCCGCGGATCAAGCTCCGCGGACGCGATCTTCTCTTCATTCGCCAGCCGCTCGATCTCGGCTATAACCAGCTCGGCAACCTCGGGCGCAGATTCGTTCTTCGTCTGCGTCCGAGTCCCGAATGTGGTCGCATCAGGGCGCCAGCCGAAGGAGCTGCCCGCGCCATAGCTCAAACCACGCTTGATGCGGATC
>JACDAK010000264.1 GCA_013695495.1 Blastocatellia bacterium
GTACAGGGTTGTGCCTTCAGGGTCGGCTCTCTTTTAAGCCGTGGGTTGACCGAAATGGGGCTCCGCAGGCGGGAGCAGACATCATCTTACAGGAGTTTCAGTTCCTTCCCGGTGGACGACGCGACGACAGCAATGCCGGAGCGGTATCTGAATACGCACCGCAAGGTATGCCGGTACAGGAGATCGCTCAGCAGGCAGCGGCTTATTGATTCCCTCTCTTCACAGACCCGCTAAGGCCCCCTTCACCAACGGGTTGTCGCACAATGCGGCGACCCGCCCCCTCCAACCGGACACTATGAGATTTCTAGTTGAGCGAATGAGGTTCATCACCCGCAAACATATCCGCGCGAATCCGGACAAGATATTCCTTTATGGCGACAATGTGGAGCAACGCGGGTTTGGCGGTCAGGCCGCTGCGATGCGCGGGGAGCCTAATGCCATCGGGATCCCGACAAAGAAGCGTCCGAGTTATTCGGAGGGTGCGTTCTTTACGGACGATGAGTTCGAGCAGAACAAGATCGCCATAGACCGGGCCTTCTCCCAAATCTTTCGAATCGACAAGACCTCGGTCATAGCGATCGTCATTCCCACAAACGGCCTCGGAACCGGCAGAGCCGAGTTGGAAAGGCGGGCATCGCGTACATTTGCATACCTTCAAAGCCGCCTTGCCGAGCTTTCGGACCTTCCTAGACGCGAACCACCCTTCCGATCCCAGTTGTCTGAGCCGTAAATTGCGAGGGATTTTCGAGCCTGAAACGAGTGATTTTATAACCTGGGCGATTGAAGCGCTGCCCATCATCACGCGTTTCTCCGGTTTCAACGAACCGGTTAAAAGGAGAAGGAAAATGACTGTACAACTCAATACTGAACAACTTAGAAACTTTGCACCTCAGAGTCCGATACTGGCATTCTCGCCGCTTGATACGGGTTCGCCGATGCAGGACTGGTATGCACATCTCGGACGAAATCCGTTCCGCCGCCGTGAGCTTGAAGAGTTCGCGATACTGGGCGATGTCGTTGTTCGGATAGCGGATGAGCTGGAACCGGAGCCCGTTGATCGGGTCAAGATTATGTCGCTTGAATACGCGGTGCGAGTCCTTGGTGACGAGTGTGATGCTCGCGAATTTGTTCGCTGTGTGAAAGCGATCGCGAGTCCCGACGCCGGGCAGTTCGAGTATGGGCAGATTGCCGCGTACTATTACGGCGAGATACGACGTCGCGGGATCCCGGAAGTTCTCAAAGAGATGGGCCTCCTCGGGATGCACATGGCGGCGGTGACAAGTACCATAGCTGACCGCGAGATCTCGGTAGAAGAGTCCCGTACAGTCGAGCAGAAGCTGACCGTTGCCGAGCAGCGCCGGGTTAAGGAAACCGCAAAGAACCGTACCCCGCTCCCGCCGCGATCACCGAATTTCGACGACGAGATGAGGGCGGTACTCGAGCGGGTCGGCCGCCAGAAGATCAGCCGGATGATCACCGATGACTTCGCTGCTTTCTATCTTGAGGATGGCGATAAGTCTGTCGAAGAATTGGATCGAGACTTCCTCACATTCGACAACCTTGAGCAGTACGACGAGAACGGCATCGTGGGACTTAGGATGAACGGCGGACAACGTTCTGTTGTTGTTTTCGACTTTGACTGTGAGATCGATGCGTCGTATCTATCTCAGGATGCGAGGCACATCGCTTCGGAACTCGGCCGTCTCTTTGTCGGTCATTCGCTCGGCGGTAACGCTGCCCAAAAGGGACGCGATCTAATCGCAGCCGCGGAGGCGGAACGAGACGAATGCAGGGCAGCATTTCCTTCTGGACAGATGCGATTCGCACAGCCAGTCACTCGCTCGGTTGAGGTTTCGGCACGGCCCTTTTCGGACCATGAGTTCGACGAATGGCTCGCCGTCAAACTCGATGAGTTGTACGGACGGCGGGTCAGCCGTTCGGTCCGCCGCATTCGCTCCTACGGGCAGGGGCGAACCTTCGAATACATGATCGATCAGGAAATAAATCCCGATCATGAAGAGATGCAATATGTTGCCGCTATCTGCCGGATTATGTGGAGCCGGCAATACGAGGATTTTCATTTGAGAAGTCTTCGACATCAGGCGTACCAAGAACTTTATGTTGCCCTCCGCGATACGGCCGACACCGCCGATGTCGCGAATCTGAAGAAGCGGGCATATGCCGCGTACAAGGAGGATCAGGAGCTCTCCCTAAAGGAGTTCACCGCTCTCAATACGGTCGCGAAATCCCAGGAAGTTCGCTTGCGTGATCAGCTTTCACCACTCACCCGAAACTGGCTCCGTATGATAGCGGCGGCTTCAACCGGAAGGCTGCGATTCCTGAAGTTCTCGCTCTACAACGACGCCGAGGCAAAGGCAATGAGGCGGCAGGAAAAGCAGCGTCTCTGGGATGCCGTTCGTAGCCGCGACGCGGAGTTGAAGGCCGACGCCAGAACATTCGGTGAGCGGTTAAACCAGAACGTGGCGGCACCGCGAAGTTACGTTCGCGTTGTTCACGCAACTTGATAAAGCAATTAAGAAATAACTAAGCGGCGGTCGGGCTTGTGGCAGCAATGATCTTCTTGCTAGAAACATAAGTCCGGCTGTCTTTTCAGGCCTAATAAAATAGACGAAAAGGAGAAAAAACAATGGCAGCATCGATTTCGATTCTTGGAAACACGGGAAGTAACGCAGAGCTTCGTTATTCGGAGCAAGGGCTGCCGATCGCTTCGTTTTCCATCGCATCCAATTCATTCAAAAACACACCGGAGGGCAAGGTCCAGATCACCGAGTGGTTCAATGTCACCGCGTTCGGAAAAATCGCCGAGACACTCGCCGGGCATGTCAAAAAAGGCACGCATCTGTTAGTGCTCGGGAAGCTGACCTTTAACCCGTGGCTTACCAATAGCCAAGAGCCCCGTGCGGGAGCGGAGGTCATTCTTCAGTCGTTTGAATTTGCGGGCGGCACCCGAAATTCAAGCCGCGACGGAGATGTTGAACCGGCTGAGGTAGAGCCGAACTATACGGGCTCCGTCGATCCTCAATCGACAGCGAACACCGAAGCAATTGACACCGGCGTAGCTTCCGCAGAGCCGTTTGTGAATCAGTTTTGATGGACGGCTTGTTATCACGTTTTGAGCGAGATTCAGGCATCAAGCTTTCTCGGTGCCCTTCTTTTTACGCGCTAAAGGGGGTCGGAAATATGATTGAGCTAAATCTTGTAACGGAGGATGGCCGCCGCGAGAGTGCGGTGAGCTATACGCCTCTGGTGACAATCTATGCAGACGCTTCGTGCTTCCGAAACGGTTCACCGGATTCATCGGCCGGTTGCGGTGCGGTAATCATCGACCGCAACCGGATGGAACTGAAACTTGTCGCAAAATATCTTGGGCCGATCACCAATCAGCAGGCAGAAATCCTTGCTTGCGCTAAGGCT
>JACDAK010000272.1 GCA_013695495.1 Blastocatellia bacterium
CCGCCGCCCGCGCTTGGCTGAATCGTCTGGATCGGGATCTGAGTTTTGCTTTCGATCTTTGCCTTACGATTGTTGAGCGTTGTCACTCGGGGCGTAGCGATGATCTTCGCCTGGCCTTTCTGTTCACCCGCCGAAATAAGTGCACTGATCTGAGCTGTGCCGAATACACCGGTCGTAAGACCAATGACCGTGTTCGGGATTCGCGAAAGAAGCGAACCGTCGGGTCCCTGGGTGGGCAGAGTTGCCGGGAAAGGATTCCCTGAAACGGCACCGTCGAGCGTACCGCCCTGAGCACCGCTGCCGCGGGGGCCGAATACCATGCCGCTGAGCTGAACGCCGATATCACGGCTGAAGCTGCGGGTTGCGACGACGATTCGAGCTTCGATCTCAACCTGGGGCTCGGGCTGATCAAGGATCGCAACGAGCTGTTTGACCGCTTCGATGTTCTCACGAACGTCGGTGATGATCAGCGAATTGCTGCGGCCGTCAACTTCGATCGAACCGCGGCGCGACAAACGACGCTGGATGATGGGAAGCAGGCCTTCGCCCGTGCCGCTCGTAGCCTCAAGATTGGGCAGCCCTGCAGGGCGTGACGGTGAACCGTCAAATGAAACATCTGTGGTCGTTGT
Source organism: Blastocatellia bacterium (assembly GCA_013695495.1). Lineage (GTDB taxonomy): Bacteria > Acidobacteriota > Blastocatellia > Pyrinomonadales > Pyrinomonadaceae > OLB17. Next base: position 630 of record JACDAK010000272.1, read on the forward strand.
ACGGCCAGAGCTCGAGGTTCCGCGTGCAAGGCCGTCTTTGGCCCGCGCGTAGTTGAGACGGATAAATTCTGTAACCAACGGAGCACCGTCGAGACGGTTGTCCATTTGCTGGCGGATGATCTCGCCTTCGGCGGCGAGGACCTTGGAATCGGCGATTCTGAGGATCGGGCCGTTTACCTGTACACCGAGATTCTGTGAACGAAGTACCGAATCAAGGGCGAGGTTCCAAGGAACATCACTTACATTAATCGTTACCGGCACGGCGGTGACCGAGCGGTCGATAACGAAATTAATGCCGTATTGTTCTGTAATGTAATTGAGAATGTCGCGGATGTCCGCATTGACAACGTTGAGATTGATCGATTCACCGACAAAACCTGCGTCGCCGTACCGTTTACCCTGTTGCTGAGGGTCAATGTTCTGAGCAGCTATCCCAAAAGATAGTAAGCTCACCAAGGTGATAGCGGCAACGGCCTGTCTGGCATATCCGCTGATAAGTTGAAGAGAATTCATGTTTCCTCCGTAGCAGTATTCATCCAGCCTCGCCGTTTTTCGGGAAGCTGTGTCGTTAGTGGACATTATGTGCTCCGGGCCGGGCACCCGGCCTCGGATCAAATATCGTTAGTTATTGCGTGCGGCACGGGTAGGGCGGCGCGTTTTGCTTGCCGCAGGGGCCTTAGCGGGTGCTTCGGTCTGGCGTTCGCTGGCGTCAAGGGGCGACACGACCGGAACCGCGGCCACTTTCGGAACCCCAACGCTCTGAGGACGCTGGGCTGTCTCTGCATCTACCGGTGCAGTCCCCTGGATCTGTTCACGCTGCGTGAATTCGCGAAGCGGTTTGTTCTCGACGGACGAGACGAACTTGCCCTTAGCCACCTGCGTGACCTTGCGGAACACGAGCCGATTCTCTTCTACCGCAACAAGCTGGCCATCGAAAAAGCGTTCGCCGGGGTAAATCGTGTACGACAGCTTGATGGGCGTCGCTTCGATCATGGCGGCATAGCCGCGCGGCGTTCTGAAGATTCCCGTTACGCCAACCTCTTCAAGTGTGAGATAGCTCGTCACTTTGGGAAGCGGTTGGCCGTTTGCCACAGATGCAGCTCGGAGCGACTTGTAGGCTTCGATCCGCTGTTCGATCGAGGGCGTTCCCAGATTCACTTCGGGAGCTCCGGGCTGACCGGGCTGGCCGGGCTGGCCGGGTTGAGACGGTGCGGACGTTCGGGGTTCTTGAGTCCGTGCCCACGCGGGCTTCGCAAAGGGGTCGCGGTTCTGAGCTGCAGTTTCGTGAAGCTGCCCGGCGAAGAGAACCGCTACGAGTGCAGCAATTCCGAGGCTCAAGTTTTTGGTTAATCGTGATTTATTGATCATGGCTTTATCTCTTTTCACTAGAGTCAGTGACCTAAAAACTGCTTAATTGGCAGGTGCGGCGGGGGGCGGGGCGGGTGCTCCCGGAGTAGCAGGTTCCGGTTTCGGCGCAAGAGCTTCCGGATCGGCGTAGTAAGCCGTCAACAGGAACTGAGCATGAATGGTCTTCTCGCCCGTCTGTTTATCGAGCTGGTTGATCTTGAAATCCGAGATCGACACGATACGCGGCAGCTTTGCCATCTTCTCGTAGAAAGCCCGTAAGTTGTTGAAATTACTATGGACCTCAACTTCGACCGGCTTCGCCATTATCGAATCCTGCTGCGAGTCGTCACGCGGTGAGAACCTCATAACGGTCAGACGAGCGTCTTTCGCGTTGTCCTGAAGCCCCTGAAGCACGTTGGTGATCTCACGCTGTTCGGGCAGAAGCACCTTGAGTTCTTCGTATTCAAGAGCCTTGCTCGCATAGAGAGAGCGAAACTCATTGATCCTCTGTGTAGCAACGCGTGCCTCTTCGTTCTTAGCCTGGAGCTGTGCGACCTGTTCGTTAAGCACGGCTACTTCGGCCCGCGTCTCGCTGGTGATGAAATACCACACCGTAAGGTAGAGGACGGCAGCAATGCCCACCAGGATCATCAATTGGAAATGCCATTGTAGGGCTTTAAGTTTCTCTATCATTTTAGTTTCCTTCTATTTCGTAGGGTTCGATAAGGATGTGATCAGCGGGGTCGATCAGTTCTTCGCGACCTGGACAGGTGGCGCCGGCTGCCCGGGGTTTCCTGTTGCGGCTGCGGCGGTAGGTGCAGGGTTGTTCGCTCCGGCTCCCTTTTCCGGTGTGTATGACGTAGTGATCGTGAAGTCAATGATGTTGACCTTCGGAGCTTCGCCGCCCGCTGTAGCAGAGACAAGCTGATTTGCTACTTCTTTGCGCTGTGTCTCGATACTTAGATTGCTAAACAATCCGTTCGAGAACTCAAGGCTTCGGCCAAACTGGGTGATACCTCCCTCTTCGGGCGAATTGCCCGTGATGGTGATCTTGTCGCCAGCCTGTTCAATACTGGACAAGTAGAGTCCCGGTGTCATCGCGATGCGTTCGCGAATCGCTTCGAGCACTGCAGAGGGGCCGGCCTGTGAGTTGCGGAGCTTCTTGATCGCCTCAATACGCAGATCGATATTTTTGATCTTATCCTCAAGCTCTTTCTGCTCTTTCATCACGACCTCGAGGTCGCGAGCGATCTGTTCTTGTTTTGCTTTCTCGTTTTCAGCGGCTGTTTTGGCCATCTGCGTGCTTACAACATCCCAGCCGATGACGGCGAGGAGAAGAAAAGCAACGGCTACAGACATAAGAGCCAATCGCGTCGAAGGATTGCTGACCTGGCGGTCGACGGCACTGATGGTGCCGCCTTGGCGTTCCGTTACGGAGTGTAAAAGGTTTACTTTAATCATTGTTATATAACCCCCCTCATCGCCAAGCCGACAGCTACGGCCATTTCGGGCATTATTTCGCTGAGGTAGTCCGGATCAAATTTGCGTGAATCCACCTTGATGCTGCGGAACGGATCGAGAACCTCGACCGGTATATCGAGCCGAGCGGAAAGGTCTGCCGCAAGTCCCTGAAGCTTTGAACCGCCGCCCGAGATCAGGATCTTTTGTACGACGGTCGAAGTGTCTTCGGTCGTAGCACGATAAAAGTCGAATGTCTTTTGGATCTCCATCGCAACGATCTCTGTCACGTTGCTGATTAGCGGTTCGATCGCGGTCTCTTCGACACCTTCAACCGCTTGGCTGACGCCGCGCTTGATCGCTTCGGCCTGCTGATAGCTCAGACCGAGGCTGCGTTGAAGCACGTCGGTAAACTGGCTGCCGCCGACCGTAATGTCGCGAGTGAAGAGCGAACGCATGCCTTTAACGATGTTCACGTTCATGGTCGAGGCTCCGATATTGAGCAGCGTCACGACCTGTGAATCATCGGGCTGATAGTTGTACTCGTAGCAGTTTTGAAGAGCAAAAGTGTCGACATCGATGATGGCGGGTTCTTTGCCGGCAAGCTGGACGGCCTGTCGAATGTTGTCGATACGGTCGCGTTTGCAGGCGGCGATAAGAACGTTGGTCGAATCTTGCGTGTTCCCCGTAACTTGATAGTCAAGGTTCACGTCCGCGAGATCATACGGAATATGTTCTTCGGCGTGCCAGTCGATCGACTCTTCCAGTTCGTCGGTGCTCATCGCGGGAAGAAGAATGTTCTTCACGATGACGGAATGGCCGCTAACGCCGGTCACAACGCGATCAGCAGAAACGCCGCTGTTTACACAGACGTTTTTGATCACATCGGAAACGGTGTTGAGCTCCATGATCTGGCCGTCGATGATAGTGTCATCGGGCAGGTTCTCGAAACCGAGACTAACCAGGTTGAGGCTATTTGGCTTACCGTCGAGCTCGACCATCTTGACCGAACTGGAACCGATATCCAAACCGGCTACGCTTTTCTTTTTACCGAACAGCATTTTCTTTTTTGCTCCTTTACCGCTCAGAACGAGCGAGATCATATGAAAGTTGGTTCATTCGAAATCGGACGCGGCTGTGTCACTTATTAAGCGAGATTTTGCCACCTTTTGATCTACAGCATCGGAAGGACATTTGAAGGACGGGCCAACTGAGTGTAGTGACAAGCATCCGATCCGTTTCGAGTGATCCGGCCGAGGTTAGACTCGGCTTGGAAAGATGTTGCATTTTTGAAAAACTTTTCGCATCGGGTGGCGAAGGGAGACGGCGTGTTTCACACCGTCAGAGATAAAGTTACACGAAGATTCAACATCTGTCAACACTTTTATGCGATGTTGAACGCATTATGGTGAAAAACGTTCCAGAATGACCGAACGAGCCTATTTAACCGGGAATAAAGGGTGTGGGCTTGCTCGTCTCGGCAAGGGATGTTAAACCCTTTGGAGTTCCGAGCGGGCGACCGATTCGAAATGAACCTCATCAGGGCCATCTGCGATGCGAAGGGAACGGGCATAGATCCAAAGGGAGGTGAGGGGCAGGTCTTGCGAAACCCCGGCTCCGCCGTGAACCTGAATCGCGCGGTCGATAACCGTTTCGGCCATGAGCGGCACGCAGGCTTTGATCATCGCGATTTCGCTGCGGGCAGCCTTGTTGCCTTGACGGTCGATAAGCCATGCGGTTTTAAGGACTAGTAGACGCGCTTGTTCGATGGCTACACGAGACTCTGCGATCCATCGGCGGACGACTCCCTGATCTGAGATCGGTTTGCCGAACGCACTGCGCGAAGCTGCACGCCTGGTCATAAACTCGAGAGCACGCTCCGCCGCACCGATAAGCCGCATACAGTGATGGATACGCCCTGGGCCGAGACGGCCCTGTGC
>JACDAK010000284.1 GCA_013695495.1 Blastocatellia bacterium
TGATGACCTCGCCATGCGTCACCTCCTCGATCCCCCAACGCTCCATGAATTTGCTGATCACCGGATCGCGCCCCGTCGGGGTGCGTCGCAGCTCCGCGTGATACATCTCCGTCAGCGTCTCGACGTCGCGCATATACAGTAGACATGGGATGAACTTCGGGTCAAAGTCCGAATGGCGAACGTCGTCCCACGGAATCGCATCAATGAAATCATCGGTCAAAGCTCTTGGTTGAGCTTCATACCAGCTAAGGACTTCTTCCTTGGTTTCAAACGCCATAGTGAATGGTTTGATAAAGTAACGGAAAATATACGAATTCCGGCGATTTAACGCCCCGGAGCGAAAAAGTTATACTAGGGAGTAATTTCGAACAGCTTTCACTATCAGATTCAGACCACCATTTCAATGAAGAGATTATACATTATACTTGCGCTCTTAATAACCCTTACTTTTCCTGCGTTTGCACAGAATCCGACCCTGTGGTTTACCGGCGAAAAACGTCTCAAGAATATAAAACAGCTCACCAACGGCGGTGAGAATGCCGAAGCTTATTTCTCGTCCGACAGCAAAAAGCTGATCTTCCATTTTTTTTTTTATGTTAGGTCGTGCTACGAGATCTACACGATGAACATCGACGGTTCGAACGTAAAGATGGTTTCGAACGGTAAGGGCAGAACGACCTGCGCATACTTCCACCGCGGCGGGAAGCGAATAATCTATTCATCGACCCACGCAGCTGCCGACGAGTGCCCGCCGAACCCCGATTTCTCGCAAGGCTACGTCTGGCCGATCTTCCCGACGTTTGATATCTACTCCGCGAACGCTGACGGTTCAAGTCCCGTACGCCTGACCAATTCTCCGAGTTACGACGCCGAGGCAACGATCTCGCCCGACGGCAAGACAATCGTCTTCACCTCCACGCGAGACGGCGACCTCGATATTTACACGATGGACATCGACGGCATTAACGTGAAGAGGCTGACGAACGAACTCGGTTACGACGGCGGCGCTTTCTTCTCGCCGAACGGCAAGATGATAATCTATCGCGCTCATCATCCTAAGACCGAGGCTGAGATCGCGCGCTACAAAGAACGTCTCGCACAAGACCTTATCGAACCTGCCACTTTCGAGATCTGGGTGATGAATGCCGACGGCAGCAACAAACGGCAAGTCACGAAACTCGGCGCCGCATCATTCGCTCCCTTCGTAACGCCGGATAACAAGTCTGTGATCTTCGCGACAAATTATTTCGCGAAAGATCCGCGCAAACGGAACTTTGATCTTGCGATGATAAATCTCAACGGCACTGGCCTCGAGCAGGTCACGTTTAATGAAAGCTTCGATGGGTTCCCGATGTTCTCACCCGACGGCAAAAAGCTCGTCTTTGCCTCGAACAGAAACGGTGCCAAAGAAGGCGAGACGAACGTTTTCATTGCCGACTGGGTGCGATGATCAGGTTTTGATGTAAAATCATCAGATCCGAATCTTTTCAGAGTTATGCCTGCAATAAAGTTCTGCAAATTTCACGGTTTCGGCAACGATTACATCGTGATCGAAAAAGAGCAGATCCCGTCTGCTCTCGAGTTGCCTGATCTCGCCCGGTCCATCTGTGAACGCCACACAGGCGTCGGATCTGACGGCATCGCCGTGCTCTCCAAATCTGACGGCACCACAGCCGACTATTTCTGTGAGATAGTAAATCCCGACGGCAGCATCGCCGGATTCTCCGGCAACGGCACCCGCAGCGCGGTTGGCTATCTGTTTTACAACTCGATCTGGCCCTACCCAAGCCTCAAGCTCGAAACGCGCAGCGGTATCAAGGTCTATACACTTATCGAAAACGAGGCAGAGGGCCACTACTGGCTTGAAGCCGAGATCGGCAAGCCCAAGTTCGCATCAGACAAGGTCCCCGTCGCGCTCGAGACCCGCTCAGATTCCGTGGTCGATCACCCGCTCACGGCCGGCGGGCGAACATTTCTTATGTCCTGCGTGAATGTGGGAAATCCCGTGGCGTGCACATTCGTAGAAGATTTCGATTTTGACTGGCGCTCCGCTGGTCGCGAGCTTGAGGTTCACTCCTTTTTCCCCGAAAAAGCCAACATCGTTTTCGTGAAAGTCATCGACCGCGAAAACATCGAGCTTCGTATTTGGGAGCGGGCTGCGGGCGAGACAACGGCGTCGGGAACGTGCGCGTCGGGCTCTGCGGTGCTTAGTGCCTTTACCGGCCGCACCGATCGTACCGTTTCAGTTCTGACAGAGGGCGGCACAACCGAGGTCTTCTGGCGAAAAGACGACGAGATCCTCATCGCCGGCCGTGCGGACCTCGCGTTCCGCGGCGAATGGCCAGTGTGATCACTCCCCCTCAATGATCGATTTCACCGCGTTCTGCCGAAATTCAAAAATATAATTCAGTTCACGACGGACTAGGAAATGCACCAGATTGCCAAACGGCGCGAACGGTAGCCTGTATCTCACCTCGTCCGTGATCCTCGTCGTTTCGGCGTCGATCTCCTCGAATCGATGGTGGTGGATCCATTGGCGATACGGGCCCTTCAACTGAGTATCGACAAACTCGTACGGAGGATTCCAAAGTGTTATCTCCGTCCGCCATTTGATGGGCATCCCCCGAAGCCGAAGGTTGTAATCAATCAGCGTACCCTTCTCGATCTCGAACGGCTGCGGCGTTGTGATAACAAAGCCGAGTTCCGGCGGAGTGATCCGCTCTAGGTTTGCGGCGTCGGCAAAAAAGTCAAAAACTGCCGGCCGCGGCCGATTCAACACCGATTCAACCGCTAAGATATGTTCTGCCATTCTTCTTCGCTGATCCCAAATCCCTATTTCGCCGAACCGGCCGGTTTAGATGTGCGCGCGATGACTTGAACCGACATATCGAACTTTATCAAGGGGTGAGCGGTTTAATCCAAGTACGGCTCGGCATCACAGAAATCCTCATCGGCAAGACGCTCATCTCGGCACCCAGCGTGAATCCCACTCCACTATTTCCGGCACCCAGATACCGCTTAAAGCAGGTGGCCAAAGTGAAACCGGCGGAGCTGTTAAGAAAATTTGCCCGCCAACGGTGAACGGAGGAATATCTATGTCTACCCCAAGGGTAATCGTGTCGCCGGTGAGAACTGACGATGCGCTGCCAAACAGGTAGGTAAGGCTGTCACCCGCAGAAAAGCCGATGTTGGTGATCATCCCGACAGATAGAGTGCCAAATAACCCAATCTCTCGTCTCGGTCTCTTATTCCAACTCCCCCACCAAGTCCCGCTGCAACACCCGCCCCCGCTGAAGCGACGAGTCCAAAGGCAACAGTAATAGCCGGACGCCCGATGTTTAAAATATTTGCTAAAGAGTTTGAGAAAAGTTTGGCGCTTGAAATCCCATTCTTTCATCTTTTATGGCAGATAGAGTTTCGGAATAGGATTATCCGGCGTCTCGGCCTGCCAATAGATGGTCATTATCCACCACCGCTTCCCGTCAAAAAGCAGTTGAAAGCTGTTGATGCCCCGCATGAAAGGCTTCGTGTCATCCTTCTTTCTAAACGCCTCGTAGGTCGAAAACACGTGAACGATGTTGCCGTAGCGATCTGTCTTGCGGGCCACCTCGCGTTCGTGAAAGCCGTCCTTCCCAAACCCCGGAGCTGCGCGTTCAACATACCCGTCCGGAGTCATAGATACGGCGTTAAACATGCCGGTCTGAGGATTCTTCCCAGTGGGTATCAACCTTGCGTCTTTATGAAACACCGCTCGAAAGCGGTCCCAGTCACGCTCAACCCCCGCGTCACCCGAGATGACCTCGTAAACAGCCTTGATTATCGCCTCGGGCGATGCGTGGTCCGGATTAGGCCCTTTTTCCGTTTGCCCGAACGCCGCCGAAGCCAGAAGAGTAAAAAGTGCGAATGTTAATAGCTTTTTCATCTTTCGTCATACGCTGATCACGACGAATTGTTTCCTCAACGTTGTCGCGAAAGCTCGATCAGTCCCTCCCGTAGCGACACCGGAAGCTCCGCGAAAAAACGGAGACCCGTCCGTTTTTCCAATTCGGCGATCGTGACGCGGTAATCCTGCCACGCGGAATTATCGATATTCGGAACATTCGGCATGTCTACCGCCACAACCTGAAGCACGACCTCAGCGGAGTAAAGATCGCTTCCTGCCGGCACCGCAACCATGATCTTCCAAAAATTGGTAGGAACAGTCACGCGTGTCCGCAGCCTTCCGGACCCGCCATAGACACCCGCGATCGAATATACATCGTTCCCTCGCCGCACCAGTCCGCGCGAGTAGGCCTCAAACCGCTGCCACGGATATTGGTTTAGCGACCGCGTTTGCGGCGCAATATTCGTCATCAAAAACGTCTCTGCATTCAATGCTGCGTCGCCAAACCGATCCGCACTAGGAACGAGATGTCCGCGATCATAGCCGCTGCCCGAGTAATCACGATGCTGTATCAGGTTGAAATTCTTCGGCAGACGCGGATCGACCTCAAACCTGGGCCGCGCGAGATTATCGCCAAGGTCACTCAGGGAAGTTCTCCAAGCGACCCAGTTCGCAGTCCCGCGGCTGTTGTTATACGAGATAACCAATCCGTTGCCGATAATCAGAAAATTGTCGAAATTTATTGGCTCCGGCGTCGCACCTGAGGGATTGCCGAGCGCGAGGTGAGGACTCTGAAGGCTCGGCCGGGCCGCTTCGCCGATCGCGGTATCTGTTGTATGAACGGTGGGCTGCGGCATCAACTGCTCGCATCCGGACAAGAGCAGGAGTAGGCTCAGCAGTAGAAAACAGGCGCCGGATCTGGCTAAGGAAAGATGCAAAGGCAGCGACATTGCCATCATCATAACAGACCGCCGCGAACTGGGGCACGATGCCCTCGGGTTGAGATTGCGGTAAAATAAAATAAGCAGTGAACGACAAGCAACATTTAATAGGCTATAGCCGTGCGAAACTTATCGAACTCTTCTCACAGATGGGCGAGCCGCGTTACCGTGCCGATCAGGTCTTTCGCGGCCTGCATCAACGGCGCCTGCGGTCGTTCGAAGAGATGACGGACCTGCCGAAAGCGCTGCGAGCAAAACTCGAAGAACATGCGGCAGCAGCGACGATAACCGTCGAATCGCGCTATCTTTCAGATGACGGCACCCGGCGCTATCTAATGAAAACTCGCGGCGGCCATCCGGTAGAGGCGGTTTTTATCCCGACTGAAAACCGCGACACGATCTGCTTTTCGTCGCAATCGGGCTGTCCGCTCAAATGCGACTTCTGCCTGACCGCTAAACTTGGGTTGATCAGCAACCTTACCGTGGGCGAAATAATCGAGCAGATCGTGATCGTTCTCAACGACGTTTACGGCGTCGCGGGTGCCACACCGCACGGCACAAATCTCGTCGCCATGGGCGCCGGCGAGCCATTCCTTAACTTCGACAACCTTATCAAAGCGCTCGAGATATTGTCCGACCCCAACGGCCTTTTCATCGTACCCGGTCGGGTCACCGTCTCAACCGCCGGCATCGTTCCGCGCATCTACGATTTCGCAAAACTCGAGCGCCGCCCTAATCTCGCTATATCGCTTTCGGCACCCGGCGATGAGCTCCGCGACCGCCTGATGCCTATCAACAAACGCTGGAACATCGACGAACTGCTGACCGCGGCGAAGGAATTTGAACGAACGCTCAAACGGGGTGAGCGGTTCACATTCGAATACGTCCTGCTCGACGGCGTCAACGATACCGAACGCCATGCAAAGGAGCTTGTGAACCTTATAGAGCGGCACGAACTTCGACGAGTAAAGATAAATCTAATCCCCCACAACCCGGCAGAACAGCTCGATTATTTCCCCTCCACCCGTGAAAGCGTCGAGCAATTTAAGCGAACCCTTGAGGCACGAGGTATCTCGGCATTCGTCCGTCGGCCCCGTGGCCGCGATATCTTCGCCGCCTGCGGCCAACTTGCAGCTAAGGAGGGGCCGAATCTCGTCCGCATCACGTCATTGGTCGGGGTCTAAGTTATGGAGATCTTGATACCAGGATTGATCCTTGTCGGCTTGATGGTTTACGCGTCGACCAAGATCAAGAAAACAGCCGCAATGGCATACGACGAGGAGCAGTTTGAAAACGATCAATTTACGATCTTAAAACCGGAGGGTTTTATTATTCCTGTGGAATTCGAACGCAACGGTTTGTTCGAAGCCTACACAAAAGATTTCGGTGTTGACGAGGGCGGCGACATCCGAAAAGCATCAGCGGTGGTGCGGTTCCACCCGGACACAACATGTGAACGCCTTGGAAACGAGGTCGGGGGGATCGAGGTCGGTGTCGGCGAAGCCGATAATCTCACACTAACAGAAGAAAGCGACCTCAGGGGAGCCGCTATAATTAAAACCCACCGCCTTCGCGGCTCGAACGGCGGCGTTTACCACCTGCAAATCGACGCTCTGGATGACGGCGACACCATTGTCCCTGAGCGTGTAAGTCTAATGGCAGACAGCTTTAAACTAAGATGACGCATCAAACCCTCTGATTCATCTTATGGAACGATTTTATGAATAGACTTTTTATCACTGCTTTTTGTCTTACTATCCTGGTCATAGTAGGAGTTGCGTCCGCGGTTTCCGGCCAGACGGTCAGTGGCTCTATCGGCAACGGGACGGTTGCTAGAGGCGGAACTGCACGGGGAACTGTTGTGCTTTCGATCCCGGCGGGCCTGCATGTCAACTCCAACCGCCCCGACAGCGAATATGCCATTCCCACGAGCGTTCGCGTTACCACGATAGGGGGCTCCCGCGTCAGCGGGGTCACTTACCCGCGCGGAAAAAACAAGAAATTTCAGTTCTCCAATGACCTGATCAACGTCTACGATGGGCGCGTATCTTTTCCTTTTACGGTAACGGTGCCGCGCGGTTTTCGCGGGAATGTTGTAAGGGTTCGCGCAGTCGTCCGCTTCCAGGCTTGTACTGACGAGGTTTGCTACGCGCCGCGTAGTCAGGAAGTAACTCTGACAGCTCGTATTCGCTAGTTCATCGGCGGCCTATCACAGAGAGTAGCCGCCCGCATTTCCCCAGCTTCGCCGCCTCAGCCCGATACGAGAAGAAAATGTCCGTTCGCTCGATCGTACAATGCGGGGCAATGAACACGCTCTCCGGTCGCACCCCTGCCGCTACCAACTGATCGCGGTTTGCCCCCTTGATATCCGCAAACGCATGGCCTGCCCGCGTTGGCCTGAAGTAGCGATCGGCGTCTTCAAAGTTTTCGCGAAAAGCATTGATCACGTCCTGCCCCACCTCGTAACTATCTGCAGTCGCTGCGGGCCCGATCGCCGCGATCATATCCGCCGGGTCCGTCGCAAACTTCCGCTTAAGTTCATAAACCGCTTTTGATGTTATCGAACTCGCCGTCCCCCGCCATCCCGCATGAACTGCCGCAAAGGCGCCCGTTCGCGGATCGCCAATAAGAATCGGCACGCAGTCAGCCGTCTTGACTCCCGCAAGTACGCCGTGACTATCCGAAATAATAGCGTCGCACTTGTCGTTCGACGCCCGGGCGGATCCTAATGAGTCGACCAACTTCACTCCATCCCCATGCACTTGCCAAACGGTGGCAAGCTCATATTGGTCATCAAAAAGTTCAAGGAACCGCCGCCGGTTCTCTGCGATATTTTCCTTTGTGTCGTCGTCAAAGCCCGCAAGATTGAGATCGTCTTTCGGAAACGCTGACACCCCCCCGACCCGTGTAGAAAACGCATTCTCGAATCGCGCCGAGCGCAGCGGCCCGCACGTCAGCACCCTTATCCCGTTCGACTCTCGCCAAAAGAAGCCCGATTCTGTTAAAGTCTCTGCTGGGATAGGGTTGGTTGAGCGGTCGCGTTCCATGATCATATCGGCAGGCATCGACATAATTGAAGTTTATCGCATACGCGACGCGGTGGCGAGAACGCCGCGGTTCGCAGAACGTGTGTTCACGGCCGCCGAGCGAGAATATTGCAACACGCGCGGTGCAGGCAAATTCCAGTCATACTCCGCACGCTTCGCTGCAAAAGAGGCTTTTCTGAAGGCACTCAAAACGGGCTGGCGAGGAAAGTTAGGTTGGCAGGACATAGAAGTGCGAAACGACGATCTGGGCGCACCTGCCTTTTCACTTCATGGCGAAGCAACTGCGTTGACGGCTGGCCTGGGCGTATCGCGTATACATCTCTCGATGTCGCATACCACCGACCATGCCGTCGCCCAGGTCATCTTCGAAGGCTAAACGGCGTCAAACGCCTTTGCCGTCGCACTCTTTATCCCCAAAGCTGCTTCAAGATCTGCGGGATCGCTACTTGCCGTCAGATCCCCTTCCTTAGCGGGCCGGTCATGCTCAACCCAAGCCAACATTATGCCCCTGTGGGTAGCCAGAAACGAAAGCTTTCGAGTTTCACCCTTCTGATCGATTCCGTCTATAATCTTTTGTATATCCTCCGAAGCTTGCTGCAGCTCAGAGCTATGAAAGTCCGACTCTTCTGCCATGACCATCATCGCCGTGATGCAGCTCCCGTCCCCCTCATCACATCCGACGCTTTTCGAGGGGCTGACGTTATACCCGCATTGTTTGCCGGTGCAGCCGCCGCTGGTTCTTGTTCTTAGTTCCATTGCATTCTCCATATTCATCCATACTGAAAGTGGAAGTCGCCCCCGGGGGTCTATCACCGAAAGTCGCTGATCATCACTACGTCCGAAGTTTCTTTTCCGCGTGACATCACCAGCTCATCACCCACTCCCGAAACATCGAAACGATAGATCCGGTCGCTCGTAAACCGTGTGAGCTGCTTCGCGGGCGAAAGATCCAGCGGCTGACGCCATAGGTTCTCGATCTTCTCTTTCCCGTCCACATATAGAAACGCCTTGCCGTCCGCGGTCCATCGATAAGTACGTGATCGCAGCACCCGCGGAAGATCCAATTTCTGAATCACCTCACCGCCCTCAAAGGGGATCAACGCAAGAGTAGTTCGCGAATCTGTTTTCGCAAAGCCCCAATGACACGCGATCGTCCGGCCATCCGGCGATATGCGCGGGCGGCCAGATTCGGTTGTCGTCAACTGAGTAGGTTCGCCTCCGTCAATACTCACCTTCCAAATCGTAGTTTGGTCGTTAAGATCCCCGACATTGTACACGACCCATCTACCGTCGGGCGAGATATCCGGCTCGCCGGAAACTCCGCTGTGTTGTGCCAACTCCACCGGGTTCTCGCCGTTGATATCAATACGCCAGATACTCGGAGCACCGCCGCGCGTTGAAACGAAAATGATGTGCCGGCCGTCCGGCGTGACTGTGGGCGAAAAATTCGCACCCGCATTGAATGTCAACTGACGACCGTCGCTGCCGCCCGCCCCTACTATCCAAAGGTCCTGCAGCCCCCGGGTTCTTACTGTGTAAACCATCCGGCCGTCCGGTACCCAAGCAACACCTGACATTCCCTCATCCCTGCCAAGATCTGCCGTTGCCTGGACCGGCTCCTTCGCACTACCGATGTAGCGCCAAATATTCACGTTCCGATTCTGCTGCACTGCTGCGATGGATCCAGCGTTCGTCGCCACGCTTAACCCTTGATAACTGTTCGGATCGTTGGTCACCCGCGTCGGTGTACCTGATGGATAAGCAATGTGCCAGATCTGCGATAGCTGGGTTTCAGGGTCGCGTCCTGTTAACAGAATCCCATCGTTGTCGCGCAACCACTGCAATCCTGCGATCCGCAGCCACGACGGTCCCGCAAAACGTTCCTGCCGACCGTCCGCGACATTAATTGTAACGAGGTGACACATGCTGTCGTGCGGCGAATATACTGCAGCCATCATCCTTTCGCCGTCCGGTGCCCAGGTCGTCAACAACCATTTCTCGCCGTTTTCTGAACGGGCAAGCTCCCGCTCGTTCGTCCCGTCGGCGTTTGCTATCGCCAGCACCGACTCGACTTTCGCATAAGTCATTCGACGGCCATCTGGCGAAAACGCCACTCCGCTGCCGATGTCGTTCACAAGCCGGCGCGGCGCCCCACCCAGTACTGGGATCTGGAAAAGCGCCGCAGGCTCGCCAACTTGCTGCGTCACATAGTAGATGTTGTTACTGTCCGGCGAGAACGCAACGCTCTTGTAATCAGCTTCCGACGGCTCCAGCGTTTGAACGTTACTCTGTATCTCCGACTGTTTTACCCAGAGGCTTTGCTTGCCCGCCTCTTCAACTACGTAAACCAAATACTTCCCGTCGGGCGACAAAGCGACTGCGTCGGACACTACGTTTCCGGACGTAGTGATCTTGGAAAAACGCATGCGCTGAAAGGCTTCAGCAACATTATTCGGGCTGCTCAAACGGCTCCATTCGAGGCCGCCCACGGCGGCCGCACCCACAAGTACAAGCAAAATCACTACTAGCCGGACCGGGTGAAACGTGACTTCGTCTCGGATAAGTTCGCTGATCGAGCTGGTGCGAAAACGAGTGTGTCTCGCGGTTGTCATTCCCTCGATCATTCGCCCGTCAGTCGTCCGCATGGCATCGGGCGTGCTGTGCTCGCCGCTCCGTTGACCCGACCGTATTTCGAGGTCTAGCTCTTTCTGAATGTCGCGCAGATCTGCTAAAAGCTCGCGTACCTTTTGAAAGCGCTCGTCGCGATTCTTTCTCAAACACTTGCGTACCAGCGTCTCGACGTCATGGGGCACATCAGGCGCATGCTCAGATATCGGCGGAGGCTCCTTGTGCAGTATCGATGCGATGACGTCAACGTAATTCTCACCATTGAACGGCAAAGTTCCGGTCAGCATCTGGTACAAAACGGTGCCAAAGCTAAATATGTCAGACCGCCCGTCGATGTCCTTTCCGCGTGCCTGTTCCGGCGACATGTATGATGCCGTTCCCAGTATCATCCCAGGATTTGTCCGGTGGGCGATAGTTTCGGCCTCCGGGTCCGACGAACCGTCGTTCTCCGTCAGCTTCGCCAGCCCGAAATCCACCACTTTCACCAGCCCGTCGGGCCGCACAATGATGTTATCGGGTTTAATGTCTCGATGAACGACGTTCGCTTCATGAGCTGCAGCGAGTGCGCTCGCAACCTGAACTGCGATGTCCAAAAATCTTTGCAGCGGTAAACTGCGGCGTCGGATCAGGCGTGCGAGCGAATCACCTTTGACATACTCCATCGCGATGAAAGGCTGTTCGCCCTCATCATTGACTTCATAAATGGTGATAATGTTGGGATGATTGAGGCCTGATGCGGATTTTGCCTCATGGACGAAACGCCGCATCCGCTCAACATCGAATGAAACATCCGTAGGTAGAGTCTTGAGAGCGATG